>POCB01000293.1 GCA_002899805.1 Fervidicoccus sp. | reverse complement strand
TGTGGCGGAGCTCGTAGGGGCAAAGAAGATAATCAATGCTACAAAGGTCGATGGAGTATACGATAGAGATCCGAGCACAGACAAAAGCGCCAAGCTCCTTAAGAAAATAACGACATTGCAATTGAGGGAGATACTTGAAAAACAGAGCGCTTTAGCGGGAAAGTATGAACTCCTAGATCCCCCAAGCATAACAATCATAGAGAGGAGCAAGATAGTCGTGCATATCATAAACGGAGAGGATCCGAGGAACGTGCTGAAGGTACTTAAAGGTGAGGAAATAGGCTCAACGATTATACCTATATAGAAGAGGTCTCATGGATGTCCAGAGACGGTGGCAGAATCAAAATAGGAATAGTGACTGGAAAGAAAGCTTTTCCTTTCATAGCTGAGGTCGCTAAGGAAATCGAGAAGAAAGAACCTGTCGAGTTCGTGCTCGTTTCCCTCAATATCGCCGTCATCTCACTCGTCACGACAGACACAGTTAGGAGTTCTCTAGAGAGAAATCCGAATCTGATCTCTGCTCTGAAGGATTGCGATTTTGTCCTGGTTCCGGGCACTCTGAAGGGTGATGCCGGAAAAATAGGAGAATTGCTTGGAATTCCAGTTTACAAAGCAGGAGTGCAGCCTTCCAGTTTACCGAGGGTTATCAAGGCTCTGCTCATGGGGCAAGAGCTCTCCCCTATTGAGCCAGCGGATTCGTTGCTGAAGTTGAAGGATGAGAGCGTCTTGAGAAGCGTTCTGGAAGATGTTTACCTGAACAGTAAAAAATCATTCAACATCGGAGATTTGGGGATACCCGAGAGACCACCCCCAATTGTAATCGCGGCTGAAACCCCGGTAACACTTCCGATCGAAGAACTTGAAAGCCATGCGAGATATTTGGAGGAAAGTGGCGCTGAGATAGTTGTAGCGGGGATTCCTTTCGGGGAAAGTTTAGAAGAAGGCAGAAAGAGGATAGCTGCTGTGGCAAGGGGGCTCAATTCAGCAGTGCTTGGAGTAGATTCAGCGAATCCCAAAATCCTCATCGAAGGAGCTTCAATGGGTGCCGAGCTCCTGTTGTCTCTTAGTTTAGGGAACATGGATGCTCTCTCTGGAGTGAAGGAAGAGGCTTTTGTTGTTATACCAGGGGATCCAATTAGAGGAGATGTTCCGAAAAGCGTTTATGAGGTAGCTTCTTCACTTTCAAGGACCATCAGTATAGCTAGAGAAAAGGGCTTCAAAAAGCTCATTGCTGACCCGATATTATATCCTCCAGGTCTCGGCTTTGCCGATTCCTTAAATTCCTACAGATTAGTATCTAGCCACCTCCCAAATACACCTCTTTTTGCTGGTCTCTCCAACGTAGTTGAACTTTTCGATGCAGACTCTCCTGGTTTAGTTGCCCTGCTTGTCCAGCTACTCGGGGAAATCGGAGTTAGCGTGATGCTAACCTCGGAGGAGTCCTGGAAGGCTAAAGGTTCAACTCTCGAGGCCAGAGGAGCTTCTCTGCTAACTTCGTATTCCCTGAAGGCCAGAGCTCCTCCTCAAGATGCAGGTATAGATCTCCTTTTTCTTAAAGAAAAGGAACCACCTTTAAACTTCTATCTTCCAGAAGGCTCAATCGTTGAGAAAGTTCTGGAAGAGCCTGAAGCTGAAATTCAGAGAGGACTCTTCTTCACAGTGGGGGCGGATCACGCGAAGAAGACGATCGTAGCCTGCGCCCACAGGGCTGAAGGCATAACATGCTTTGAGGGAAGTTCAGCCAGATCCATATATAAAAAAATTCTTTCGACCATCAAGGAAGTATCTCCTGAGCATGCTGCATACCTAGGTTACGAGCTTTCCAGGGCAGAAATATCTCTTATTCTTGGGAAGACCTATATTCAGGATGGAGATATCCTGCGTTCATTGGTGAATAAGAAAGATAATATCTTAAGCATTTATGATCAATTGAAGAGAAAGGTGACAGGGAATGAATGACCTGAAAACATTCAAGTTCAATTATGGAGGAACAATCCTTTACTTTGGACCAGAATCCACGGAGAGGATTAGGGATCATTTGGAAGGGAAGAAGAAAGCCCTCATAGTTACAGGGAAGAGATCGGCGAAGGAGAGTGGAGCGCTCAGCGACATAGAAAAAATACTCGATGAGTTGCACATCGAGAGGAAAATATACGACGGAGTTAGATTCAACCCTACAGTTGAAATAGTCGAAGAGATAATTGGAGAAATGAGAAGTCTGGGTGCCGATTTCCTCATCGCCATAGGTGGAGGAAGTGTAATAGATTCAGCTAAGCTCGCTTCCGTTGCTTACGTCGAGGACAGGAAACCTGAGGAGTACTTGAAAGGTTACGCAAGAGCTTCGAAACACCTTTTCCTCGTAGCAGTCAATCTGACTCATGGAACAGGGACGGAAATAGACAGATATGCTGTAGCGACCATAACTAGAACTAGGGAGAAACTCGGTACAGCAGTAGCATATCCCGACGTCTCAGTCGACAATCCCAAGTACATGATATCTCTTTCGAAGAACCAAACCCTATTTACTTCGCTCGATGCTCTCTATCATGCTCTTGAATCCAGCGTCAGCCCAGCTTCAAATGTTCTCGTAAGGGATCTCTCGAGGACTGCTATCGAAAAGATAATCTCCTATCTCAAAAAATCAGTAGAAAACCCAAAAGACCTTGAAGCAAGATACATGTTGCTTTATGCCAGCATGCTAGCGGGTGTAGCTATAGATATGGCGGGGACGAGCATAATACATGGCTTGGAGCATGGACTCAGTGGAGTCGTCCCCAATTTAGAGCACGGGGCTGGTCTCGCAATAATCGGACCAGAGCTGTTCAAGCTGCTCTATAGGACAAAGCCTCAAGAAGCTTGGGAGGCAATGAGGGCTTTAGATCCAACCTTGAGACCTAACAAAGAAGATGCTGAGAGAGCAGGGGAATCCATACTGAAGTTTCAGAGATCCGTCGGATTCAGCTTAACTCTCTCGGACTACGGATTCAACGATAGAAAGCTGAGAGAAGCCATCGATGTCGCTTGGCCTCTCTTCCAGAGCAGGCTTATGCCAGAGCTTCCGGAAATTGGAAAAGAGGAGATCTTCTCCATTCTGAAGGCGCTTCTCTGATATTCTGCCTTTTTTTATGAAAATATTTTTATAATTCTCATCGATAGATAATATTAGGTGTTCAATTCTTGCAGGAAGAAAAATACCTATATATCAGAAAACCAATACCCAGAAGGGACATAGATAAGCTAACAGGCGAAGCTCAATTCATTGCTGACATTGAAATTCCAGGAGCACTCTGGATGAAGCTTGTCGGGAGCCCATATCCCCATGCTAGGATATTGGAGATAGATACAAGCGAAGCAGAGAAGGTTCCAGGAGTGGAGGCAGTTCTCACGGGAAAGGATTTTCCCTTCAAGATAGGGCACCATATAAGAGATAGAGATGTTCTGGCCCGAGATAGAGCCCTCTATGTGGGACATCCAGTCGCAGCTGTCATAGCTGAGACTTTGGAAGCCGCGGAGAAGGCCGCGGAGCTTGTAAGAGTTAAGTATGAACCTCTACCCTATGTGCTAGATCCTCTCGAGGCAATGAAGCCCGATGCTCCCTTGCTTCATCCGAACCTAGGAGAATACGAGCATCTGCCATTTCTCTATCCCGTTCCAGGGACAAACATAGCGCATAAGTTCAAACTGAGGAAAGGTTCGATAAAGGATGGAGAGAGGGAGGCGGATGTCGTTGTAGAAGAAGAGTACAGGCTTCCCATGCTTCATCACTCTTATCTGGAGCCCTGGGGGGCCGCTGCTAGGGTAAGAAGCGATGGAACTATAGAGATCTGGACCTCTTCACAAGGTCCCTTTGCTGTTAGGACGCAGCTCGCTCATTCGCTCCACATTCCCGAATCGAGGATCGTGGTTCATTATCTCTACGTAGGTGGAGGATTCGGAGCAAAGAGCGACCTCTTCCTCGAATACCTCCCTGTCCTGGCATCGATGAAGCTCAACGGGAGACCTGTCAAGCTAATACTTAATAGAGAAGAGAGCTTCTACTACGGCTTCCACAGGGCAGAATACATATTTAGAATGAAGACTGGGGCAAGGAAAAGCGACGGAAAAATCGTGTTCCATAAAGGGGAATACATATATGGTACGGGCCATGCAGCAGATCTCGGCTCTCTCTTAGGAAATACCATTGGATGGCTCGCAACGGGTCCTTACGATATACCAAACGTATGGATAGATTCCTACACGGTTTACACCAATAAACCAACGACAACAGCCTTCAGGAACTACACACATACCGAGCTTTGGTTTGCCTTCGAGCAACAGATGGATATTCTTGCGGAAAGGCTGGGGATGGATCCGGTAGAATTCAGGCTCAGAAACCTGATAAAACCAGGTGCTTCAACGCTTCCTACGGGTCAACAGATTTCAGAAGATTGGGGAGATCCTGAGGGAGTCTTGAAGAGAGCCGCAGAGCTTATAGAATGGGGGAAGGAGCCCGAGCAGCCTCGGGAGCCTTGGAAGAGGAGGGCAAAGGCCATCGTCATGGCTCCAAAAGGTCCCTCAATGCCTCCCAACATAACGACGAGCGCGATTGTTAAGATGAATGAGGACGGGAGCGTTGACCTTCTGACTGGAGTCGCGGAGATCGGTCAAGGAACCTTGAACTCTCTCGCCATGATGGTAGCGGAGGAACTACAGATACCCCTTGAGAAGGTGAGAGTCTATGGCATTGATAGGGATACTTCGAATACACCATATGACTGGGAGACATGTGCAAGCAGAGCAACCTTTGCCATCGGACAGGCAGTGCTAAAGGCTGTTGATGATCTCAAGCAACAAATTAAGCAGCTAGCATCCCAGATACTCCGCGTGGATCCGAGCTCTATTGAGATAAGGGATGGTAAAGCTGTAGTGAAGGGTGAGCCATGGAAAGCATTGAAGCTTGAAGAGGTAGCAATGGGATATACATTCCCAGACGGTCATGCTATCCACGGTCAGCTCATTGGAAGGGGAAGCTGGGTACCGAGAAGGACCACAGGTTTGGATGAAGAAGGTAGAGGGCATCCCTTGGAATTCGTCACATATAGTGCTCAAGCAGTAGAGATTGAGGTTGATATTCTGAGTGGCAGAATAGATATCTTGAAGGCAGTAGCAGTGGCTGATACTCCATTCATAAACAAAATCCTCGCCCTAGGTCAGGCCTATGGAGGCGCATTGATGGGGATCAATGTGGCGCTGAGGGAAGAAATAAAGTTCGATGAGAACGGAAAGATACTCAACCCAGGATTCACAGACTACAAAATTGCTAGAGCAGGAGATATACCGAAGAGCATAATCGTTGAATTCCTTTCAACAAAGTTACTCCACGATGCTCCATACGGCGCAAAGGGCATAGGAGAAGTGTTTCTCGGCGGGTGGCCGGCAGCAATAGCAAACGCTCTCTATAGAGCCATTGGTGTGAGAATAAAGAGGGCACCTCTCAGCCCAGAGAGAGTTGTGGAGGAGATTAAAAAACAGAAACCTGATCTCTTGGAGAACATAGTGAAGAAGCTAGGGGGTGAGTGAGTTGAAAGTCGAGAGTCCGTTAACTTTCAGGACAACCCTTCCAGAGCTAGAAGGATACTTTAGACCCAAAAGCCTCGATGAAGCCTTGAGCTTACTCAGCGAGCTTGGGGAGAGGGCTAAAATATATGCGGGGGGGACCGACCTCCTCATAGACATGAGGCTTAGGAATATCGGGAACAAGGTAGTTGTCGATATCAAGGAGATCAATGAATTGAGGGGGATAAGGGAAGAGGGAGACAGTATATTCATAGGGGCTACCACGACAATTCATGAAATAAAAACGAGCAGCCTTATAGCATCGAGACTTCCACTGCTCAAACAGGTGGTTGAGAGGTTCGCTGACCAATTTATTAGGACGAGGGCAACAGTGGGAGGAAACCTGTGCAATGCTTCACCAGCGGCAGATACCCCCCTGGCGCTTTTGATATACGGCTCAGAAGTGGAGATCGCCAGTGTCGCAGGAAGAAAAAGAGTTCCTATAAAGGACTTCTTCAAAGGAGTGAAGAGAACCATCCTAGCCCCTGGTGAGCTCGTTACCGGTGTCAGGGTGCCAGTGCCTCAGGGTAGGCAGAGAGTTAAATATTTGAGATTCGATAGGAGCTCTGAAGACCTCATGATCGTTGGCATTGCGGGGGCTGTGTTTGAGGGTAGAGAGCCAGGGGACTTCGAATTTAGTCTCAGCTATGGAGCAGTGGCTCCAACACCACTCCTTTTCAAAGGTCTCCAGGATGCCTATAAGAGGGGAGGAGCAGACGAAGTCCTCAAGATAGTCAAGGAGAAAGTTTCCCCGATCTCAGATGTGAGGGCCAGCAAGGAGTACAGGATGCACCTGGTAGAAGTCGGAACTAGGCTAATTATAAAAGAGCTCCTCGGAGGTGTGTGAGATGAGCGGAACAGATGGGGAAATACAAGTTAAACTTAAGGTTAACGGAAGAATGAGAGAAGTCAGAGTAAAGCCCAATGAGAGACTCATTGATACGCTGAGAGAAAAACTTGGATTAAAATCGGTAAAAATGGGTTGCCTCACTGGGGAATGCGGGACTTGCACAGTCCTCTACAATGGGCAACCAGTGAAGAGTTGCTTGGTGCTTACTGCCGAAGCCGATGGAAAAGAAGTGATAACAGTCGAAGGTCTCGCGGGAAGTGATGAGATGAGAAGGATAACCGAAGTCTTTGCAAGGAACAACGCATTCCAATGCGGCTTCTGTACCCCTGCGTTCGTTCTGCTCGCTTATTGGCTTATGAAAGTGAAGCCAAAGGCGACTGATGAAGAGATACTCGAAGCATCCAATAGCATACTTTGCAGATGTACTGGTTATACGCAGATACTTCAGGCTTTGAAGGAAGCCATATCGAGAGTCTAAAATAAACTTTTTTTAAACAATTATCATTCCTTCTAGAGTTGTTAGGCAAATGGATATTGAGGACCTAGAAGCAGTGGTTTTAGCAGGAGGACTTGGAAGTAGGTTCAGGGAAAAGGGGGGAGGAGATAAGCTCTTCGCCCTCATAGAAGGAAAGCCTATCCTGCTCAGGGTTGTGGAAAGCCTGGAAAGAGGGTTTTCCAGGATTATAGTAACAACGAAGAAAGATAAGCTCGAAGCTATCAAAGAGCTACTTGGTCGAAGAGAAAAAACGCGGGTAATTGCGGACGAATTCGAGGAAAGGAACCCCCTTTCCGGGATGTTGACTGGAGCAAAAGAGGCTATAAGTGACTTCATTTTCGTGGTTTCAGGAGATGCAGCATTTATAGAGCCGTCTTTCCCAGCTACCCTAATTGAGCTTGGCGGGATGAGAGATGCAGTTCTCCCAATATGGCCTAATGGGAAAGTTGAGCCCCTTATCTCCGTCTATTCTAGAAAAGCCATCTTACGATCTTCTGTAGCTATTGGTCTGAAGCAGATAAGGGCAACCGAGCCTGCCAGAGCATCCTCCTCTGTCGCCTTCGTTCCAATATCTCTCTTGGCAATGATGGGAATAAACCCAAGGCAACTGATTAATATAAACGAGCCTTCTGATATGTCAGCAGAAGTGAAGAGAGAAAATCTCGGGAACCCAGAGAAGGTGGCTTTCATTGAGAGGGAAAAAAACCTGTACTTGGAAGCATTGGAAAGCTTAGAGAGAGGAGAACTCTTGACCGCTTCGCGTATCTTCGCAGAGGAGGCCCTTCAACTCTCGAAGCCCAGGACAAACTCTCTTTCTCTTCATGCGTTACTAGATTCTCTCTTCTTCTTGGATGTCTCGCAAAATCTCAATCCATCAGTCCTGGAACGTAGAAGAATCTCTCAACCTTTCTGAACGTCTTAGATAGGGCGAAGCCTATGACGACATAGATAATTGCCAGCACAGTGTACATTTCCAAATATCTGAAGCTTCCAGCTGCTATATACCGAGCAACATAGAATAGCTCAGGCAGTGTGACAAAAGATGCGATGCTGGAGTACTTAAATAGAGCAACGAACTCATTTCCAAGTGAAGAGAGCGAGGCTCTTAGCCCTACAGGGAGAACTACGCTGAACACGGCCCCCCACTTCGAAAGACCGAGAGATTCAGCTGCCTCGTATTGAGTCTTTGGTACGCTCATGAGTCCAGCTCTCAGATATTCGGACTGATATGCTGCTGAGTTCAAGGCAAATGCGATAACGGAGGCCTGAAATGGGGATAAGTTTATTCCGATCGCTGGTGAAGCGTAATAAATGAAGAAGAGCTGAACCATCATGGGAGTTCCTCTGAAGGTCTCCACATATGCCCTAACAGCCCACTTCGGAACTTTGAACGAAGAGAAGAGCCTCACGACGGTGAAAAGGGAGGCCAATGCGAATCCTAAGATAAAAGAAAACAGAGAGACCAGAAGAGAGTAACCAAGAGCTTTCAGTAATATCTGCCAATTCTCTATTAGAATATCGAGCCCCAGCAATTCTCACCACTCCGGCTCTATTCTGTACAGTTCCCACATTCTGTTCAGAAAAGCTCTCGTCCTCTCCTTTTTAGGGGAGAAGAGGATCTCTTTTGGTGTCCCCTCTTCAACCACTTCACCTGAATCTATAAAGGCGATCCTTGAAGCGACTGACGCTGCGAAGCCCAGCTCATGTGTCACGACTACCATTGTCATTCCTTTCTTTGCCAGCTCCTTCATTACTTGCAATACTTCTCCGGTTAGCTCGGGATCCAGAGCAGATGTGGGTTCATCGAAAAGCATAACTTCCGGCTCCATAGCTAACGCTCTAGCAATGGCAACCCTCTGTTGCTCACCGCCACTCAGCTGAGACGGATACTTGTCCCATAGCGCTCTGGAGATATGAACAGAATCGAGAGCAGCCTCTGCGACCTTCCTAGCCTCATCCAACTTCATGCCTTTGACCTTGACTGGACCGAACATCACATTCCTCATCACGGTCATATGTAGGAAGAGATTGTAATGTTGAAAGACAATACCTATCTTTTTCCTATACTCAACGGGATTGACCTTCGGAGATGTAAGTTCTACTCCTTCGAAGAAAATCTTTCCTTTGTCAGGCCTCACCAGCAGGTTCATCATTCTGAGCAGAGTGGATTTCCCAGAACCCGAGGGTCCTATTATGACGAACCTATCTCCCCTGTTCACTTCTAGAGAAATCCCTTTCACTACTGCCCTTCCGTCATAATATTTCCAGACACCATCTACTTTGATGACTTCGCCCATCTCAACCACCTATATGCTCGCGTATACTGTAACCATAGGATAGCTTTCTGTACAAATGATTAGCGAGAGAAGAGAGAGAGAAGCAAATCGTAAGGTATATTGCTGATACGAAGAGGAGCGGGTAGGTGAAGCTCATGATCACCTGTGAGACATGAACAGATTGAGTGAACATTTCAGTCACACCTATAGCGTAAGCGACAGATGTATCTTTCAGTAAAATGGTGTACTCGTTTATGAGAGCAGGGATGGAGAGTCTCAGGACTTGTGGGAATATCACATATCTGAAGCTTTCCCATCTGCTCAGGCCTATTGCCAGAGAGCTCTCATATTGAGAAGAGCTAACAGAATGCAGGAGAGACCTGAATATTTGGGATTGATAAGCTCCAGACAGGATCCCCATTCCTAGGGCAGCTGCCAACATGTTGGGAATTTGGAACCCCAGAGCTGGAAAACCGTAGAAAATCAAGAACAACATAACGAGGAGAGGTATCCCCCTTATCACGTCTATGAAACCATCTATGGCTCTCGCGACCACCCTATTGGAAAATGTCCTGAGGAACAGGAGAAGAGCACCTATTCCAAAACCGAGGGAAAAACCTGCTATAGAAAGGGCTATTGTCACCCATAAAGCATCGAGAATTATATGTATATAAGGAAAAAAAGATTGGACCATTGTTGCCAAGGACAGCACCTCAGCCGAACCACTTGCTCACGAGTTGATCCCATTGTGGTGAATTCATGAGCTCCTGCAAAGCATCATTTAGTTGGTTGAGCAACTGGGTGTTGTCTTTATTCACAGCCAGACCAAACCTCTGACCAGTATCTATCGTCACAGATATGGTGACTGGGTACTGCTTGGTAAATGCTTGCGCCACCGGTGTATCGATCATAGCAGCATCGAGCTTTCCATTGACGAGGTCTTGCACGATCAATATGAAGTTTTCATATGACTTTATGTTAATCTGCTTTCCAGTATTATTCACATACTCCTTGAGCATGAGCTCTCCCGTGGTTCCAGACTCAGCTCCAACTGTCTTCCCAACTAAGTCATCTAAGGATTTTGGCATGAAACTGCTGCCATTTTTCACAACAATGGACATGCTGGCATTCCAATATGGAATCGTGAACGATACGAGCTTTTCCCTGTCGGGCCTTATTGTCATACCTGCCGCGATGACATCTATCTGCTTATTCTGTAGAGCCAAGATCAGGCTATCGAATGACATAGAAACTATTTGAACCTTGTAACCGGTCATGTTAGCCAGTATATTGACGAGGTCCATATCGAATCCAACGATATTTCCTTTATCATCTATAAACTCAAACGGTGGGAAATCTGGTGACGTTCCAACTTTCAAGATAGGTAACGATGAAGTTGTAGTTGATGCCGGAGGATTCGTTTGTGATGCTGTTTTTTGAGTAGTTGCCGTATTAGTAGCGGTAGGATTCGTTGAAGTTCCTTGGCCATACATCACATATACAGCGGCACCTGCAATTATTATCACAGCAACTAAGGCTATAGCAATAATGGTTGAGTTCATCCTTTCATACACCTTTTCAGCAGTTTGTTTCCTGACAATCTGTTCTGTTAATAAAGAATGTGTAACGTGTATAGCATAGGAAAGGGAAAAAATAACAGACAGAACAAAAACACTCCTTTTGTCTGTCACTAGCTTCAGAGAGGCTGCCATCCTACGAGTGGAGAAAACACACTAAACTCAGATACCCAATAGAGAAATGAGAATCAAAACAAATGTAGCAGAAAGGCTGAGGGAAATGAATTTGAGAACGCTCTTTTTAATCCCCTCCCCACTGATTTTCCCCATATACGCTCCAAGAACAGCTATCATAGAATTTGAAATTACCACTGAGACAGCAATAGCTTCATTCAGTTCAATGGCACCATAGATGCTGAGGAAAAAAGGAGAAAGGGACAAGAAGGTGAAAACTATACTTCCAACCATACTCCATAGTGCTACATAAATGGGGGCCAATCTAACGACTTCTCCATATATCGAATCCTTTATCTCGATGAGAAGCTGCTCTTCTATCTCCCTCAGCTCCCTCAACCTCTCGGCTTTTTCCGTAATATATACCCCGAAGAAGGAACTGAATACTCCCATAGTTATTGAACCACCTAAAGCTGAACCTAAATAGGAATGAGGAGAAGAGGTTCCAATGACATAGTTCCCCAAAACAATCCCTATTGTAGCAATGAGACTGTCGAAGCTATTGGTCACGAACATTCTCCTAGCTATCTCATCGACGCCCATACTGGCAAGTAGCCTTCTTAAATGCTCTAGATCACTAAACCTCCTTCGCAAATCTCCATTTTCCTCCCAAAAGACAATTCATATTTTTCCGTATTGGGATTAAAATATTTCATCGAAAAATATTTTTGAGATAACTCAATAAAACTGGACTTTTTAAATAGCTTTTCTGTGCATTCTCATGTAGGTGGAAGCAGTGGGGAGAGAATTTGAGCTGGTACTCTATCAGCATGGTAGAAGGGTACATGGTATAGAGGAAAATCTTAAGAAAGCCGTAAAAAAGCTTGGAGAAATCAGAGTAGAGACGCAAGCGATAGCAGTTCTCCCTGAAATGTGGTTTGGTCCGATTGTCGTAGAGGAACAGAAAATCGAAGAACTTCTGACACCCTTATCTTTACTGTCTGCCGATCTGGGGATATATATTCTTCCGGGAGCATTTTATGTTTCGACATCAGAGGGAATCTTCAGTAGGAGCTATTTGATCTTTCCAGATGGGAAAAGAGAACTGATCTCCGAGAAGATATTTCCGAGCTATCCGTTGAAAGAAAGGGAAAAAATAAAGAGCGGGAGAGTCTTGAAGGTGCTCGACCTGAAGTTCGCTAAAATAAGTTCGATAATATGCGTCGATGCCATTTACCCTGAAATAGCGAGATATCTAGCGCTAAAAGGAGCCGAAGTCCTTTTGAATCCTGCCAGCATTCCTGCTAATAGGGCACCGCTGTGGAGGAGTTTAGCATCTGTGAGGGCTGCTGAGAACACGGTCTTTTGGGCTTCGGTAATGCTGACAGAATCCACATACCCGGACGGTAGACCTGTAAAAGGAGGGAGTGTTGTAGCAGATCCTAGGGGAGAAATAATTGCAGACACGGGGGCACTTGAACAGGCTATAAGAGTGAAGATCGATCTCTCCATAATAGAGAGGCAGAGGGGCAGGTGGCCTTATATGAGCGACATATCTTCATCTTTCTGGTCCAAATTCTACAGTGAACTATGGGATGGGCTCCAAAAAACAACATAAAAGCTCAGACTTTCTTAATCTGTATCCTCACCTTTTCCTCATCTATCTCAAACTCTTTTCCACTATCAACTCTCCCCTCTTTGAGGACTGAAGCTCTCGTTTCACTCATTATGTAACCCTTATGATGCTCTATTGCCTTCTTCAGAGTCTCTGAGGGCGTCGATAGCTCCACCTCTATGAAGTCGTCGTAATTGAGACGCGCTTCTTTCCTCATGAGCTGTATCCTCCTTATCAGCTCCTTCGCATAACCAAGCAGAAGCGTCTCTTCATCGCTCTCTTCAATTATGAATACCTTGGATCCCCCTTCTATGCTGATCTCGGAAACATACCCCTTCGGTGGTTCCCCTACAATATCAACCGAAGTGACATTCGCCATGCCCGAGATGAGCTCAGCAACCTCCCTCTTCTCTCCATCTGTGAGTTGTTGCTCGAGAAGGAGGGAAACCCTCTTGATCGGCATTCTCCTCCTCATTCCCTTGCTGGCCCTGTAGGCAAGAATGGCATCGACAGCTTTGAAAGCATTTTCTATGATACTCTCTCCCCTGCTGTCTAGCACCCCTTCAGGTAATTCGCTGATCTCCTCCATCATCACGCTTTCTTTGCTCTCGAATCCAAGGTTCTTTGCGATTGCTTGATAGAGATACTCCGCATGGTATGGCGTAAAAGCTGCCATCAAGGGCAGAGACCTCTTGAGCACCGTGTAAAGTGTGGCATAGGTTGCCCTCTTTTCAGGCGCCTCCTCCTCTATCCAGACCCTCCTCCTTACAGCAACAATATACCTGTGACTGAGATCCTCTACAAGGAAGTCATAGAGCGCTTTCGATGCTAGGTGAAGCTCGAAGTTCTCGGCATTCTCGACGCTTTCCTTTATTACTTTGTTCAGCTTCGTTAGAATCCATCTGTCCACTAATGTAACGAATTTCAGATCTTCTTCCAATTTGTTCGGATTCCATTTATCCAGTTGAGCATAGGACACGAGGAACTTCACTACGTTGTAGATTATCCTGAGCTTGCCTCCGATCTCCGTTATCTCTTTATCGACATATCTGATGTCCTGCCACGGAGAGTTTCTATAGCACATGAACAACCTGAGCTGGTCAGCGCCATGCCTCCTCATGGCATCTCTAGCCATTACAACATTTCCCTTGCTCTTGCTCATTTTCTGTCCCTGGCTGTCCAATATGAGTCCGTGCATTCCAAGCGTTCTGTAGGGAGATCTGCCATGGAGGATTGTGCTTGTTATCAGCAGGGTGTAGAACCACCCTCTCACTTGTTCTGGGGGCTCGAGGGCAAATGAGTATGGGTATATTAAGCTATGCAACCCCTCTAAGTTCAGTTGCCTCAGAGCTGCTGTGTGTGCGACTCCGCTGTCGGCCCAAACATCTGCTACGAAGGGTTCTCTCCTCATTTCGCCTCCGCAGCGTGGACATTTTAGAACTATCTCATCTATGGCTGGCTTGTGGGGGTCTTCGAGCTTTCTTCCCGAAGCTTTTTCTAGCTCTTCTATAGAACCAAAGACCTGCGTATATCCACACTTCTCACATCTCCATATGGGTAGAGGAGTCCCCCAATATCTTTCCCTCGATATGCACCAGTCCCTGCTCGAAGAGACCCAAGAGTCCATCCTGCTGTAGCCCCAGTTTGGTCTGAAGGTAGTCTCGTTCAGTGCATTTCTCATCTTCTCAATGATTGCTGTAGTCTTGAAGAACCACTGAGCGCTGGGATAGTATATCAGAGGAGTTCCACATCTCCAGCAGTGGGGGTATTCATGTTCAACTTCTTCGCTGAGAAGTACAAGCCCCTTCTTGGCGAGAGCTTCTATTACTTTCTTATTCGCATCTTTGAACCAGAGGCCAGCGAATGCACCCGCATCTTCCCCGAAATATCCGTTGTCTCTAAGTGGTGTCCATACCTGTAAACCATATCTTGATCCCGTTTCAAAATCTTCTGGTCCATGAGCAGGGGCTGTATGTACTATTCCCGTCCCCTCGGTCAGAGTAACATATTCTGCAGCTACTACGGTGCAGTTTGGAGGAATGCAGTTCGCATTCGCTGGAACTTCCTCTGCTAGAGGGTGCAGATAGCTCATCCCCACCAATTCCTTACCTTTGAACTTAGAAATTTTGTTTACTGAGCTGACATTCAGCTTCGATAGAATTGAATCAAGAAGTTGCTCAGCAATTAGATATTTCTCTCCCTTAATTTCCACCAAAACGTATTCTGCATCTGGGTTGACCGCAAGTGCCCTGTTCGCTATTATAGTCCATGGAGTTGTCGTCCAGGCAATAAAATAGAAGTCATTGTTCTTTGCTTTAACTTTGAAGTATAAACTCGGATCCCTCACGACTTCTGCTCCAAGGCTGAGCTCATGATTACTCAATGCGGTACCGCATCTGGGGCATCTTGGGACAACTCTGTAGTCCCTGTAGAGAAGTCCATGATCATGTGCTTTTTTCAGAAAAGACCAAACAGTTTCAAGATATCTCGGATGCCTCGTCTGATAAGCATTCTCATAGTCTAGCCAAACAGCCAGCCTCTCATTGTCTTTTATCCATTCATTTATATAAAAGTCCACACTCTTCTTACATTCCTCAATGAATCTTGAGACTCCTATCTTTTCTTCTATCTCTCTCTTGCTCTTTACTCCGAATTTCTTTTCGACTTCGATCTCAACCGGGAGCCCTTGGGTATCCCATCCACCTTGAGCCCAGACTCTGTAACCCCTCAGCAAATGCAATCTTATCATAACGTCTTTGTAGATTCTGCCTCTTGCATGTCCAGCATGCATGAAACCATTCGTCGTTGGTGGCCCTTCCAAGAAGGTGAAGAGAGGTCTGCCCTCCCTCTCTTTCCATGCCTTTTCTAGAACCTTCTTCCTTATACCATTTTTATTCCAGTACTCCGAAACCTCTCTCTCAATATCTTCAAAACTGTAGTTGTTTGGAAGACTCCAGCTCATTCCAATCATTCCCCCATGAAAGTATCTTTTTCCTTATCATCCAGAAAAGCTACAAGACTATCGAATCTGTGCATTCTACTGAAATCTACCTCGGGAGGATTTCCTCTGAGATCGAGCACATATCCTCCTTGGGCTATGACCATTCCTGCGCCAGCAGCAGCATCCACTATCCTGAGCCTCGATCTGGCATCGATGAAGGCATCGATTCTTCCAAGTGATACAAATGCTAGCTCCAGAGCAGCACTGCCTAGGCTCCTTATCGCAACGTCCCTACCCTTCGAGGTCATGCTCCTGTATAATTTTTCAATAGATTCTATAGCACCTTTTTGATCCATATACACAGCAAGATAAACCTCATTTTTTCTGCTCCTGATCTGGGTAAGCGCTTCTTCCCTCGTTACCAGCCTATCTCCGAGAAATACCCCCTCAGATCGAGAGAAGCTGATCGGCTCGTCCCAGAATATAGGATGCACAGAGCCAGCTATTATACTATCGAGCCCCTTCCCCCCTTTCTCAGCGAAAGCTATGCTGATGCTACACCATTTGATCGACCTAGTATAGTTCTTCGATCCGTCGAGGGGGTCTATTATAGCGATGTAATGATCATCACCTAGCTCTAAGATCCCTCTTTCCTCAGTTATAACTTTCCCAGCAAAACCTTCCTCTTTCAGCATATTTAGGATTAGCTCCTCTGCCCACAAATCTGCTCTTATAGCTTCTCCTCCTTCTTCAACCCTCTCTATATAAGCGGGTTTAGAACTGTTTTCACTGAGGAGCTTCGCAGCCTCCCTAGAGATTCTCACAGACATATTCCTGAGGTCTTCGGAAATCGTCTTCGCTTTGACCACCCCATTTATGCCCGAAGGATAAGCGGATATTGTATAAACTGCTGAGGATATTTATGTTTTCAAAAAGGGAAATATAATCTCTACCATGAATGAAGCAGCTATGGTGAGCCATTTGACCACGAGGGCGTTGCTTTACACCCATGGAGATTTGGATGGAATTGCCTCGGCAGCTGTTTACATATATCTACTACGAAAGAAGGATGAGAGAGCAGAATTTATCGTTAACTTCGCTGAGCCTGGCAACCTTTATAAAGTTCTCTCTTCAACGCTCCCAGAAGATCTCGAGGGGGCTACAATAGCAATCATGGATCTTGGGCTCAACCCCACATCCTCTGATAAGATTCTCAGCATTCTCGGAAAGATTAGTGGAAAAGTCAAAATAGAGTGGTTCGATCATCACGTATGGAGCGACTCTGAGGTTTCCAACGCGAGGAATGCTGGTATCTCCCTCTTCTTGGAAAGGGATACCTGTGCGGCTGGAGTCGTAGCTAGGCATGCCTTTGGAGGGCTTGAACCCTATGAAAACCTATGGGTCCTAGTTGATGCGGTCTGCTCTTCAGATTTATGGAAGTGGGACACCCCCCTTTCTCCCCTTTACTACCGAGCTTTTGGTAAAAGGGAAAAGAAAATGAAGAGGGAGATACTGAACTTGTTCAGCGAAGGTGTAATCTGGAGCGATTATTTGAGCGAGGCAGTAGAAGAGTATGTTAACTTGGAGCTCAAGGGATATAATATAGGATTGAAGAGAGCGAAGGTATTGAATTTGAATGGAATAAATGTAGTGATAGTTGTGAAACCAAAGGGGCCACCTAACTCAAGCCTCCTCGCGTCTTTTTTGATGTCTAGGCTGGATGCAGAAATCGCGGTAGTGGTGAGAGAAGATGGTCCCGTTTCCCTGAGGTCCAGAGGTTTTGACGTTAACAAGATAGCTAGATGTTTGGGGGGAGGCGGTCATCCCATGGCCAGCGGAGCTTTGCTGAAGATACCCATTTGGATGAAGGTTTTCAGCTTCTTTGTTCCTCAATTATACAGAACTCTCCTTGAAAGGTCTATCGCAGAAAAGATAAAGACATGTATAGCTTCTTCTCAAATGAATCCACAATCCTTTAATTTACTTTCAACTTCTTCATAAACACGGAGGAATTCTTTCCCTTCATCGCTCAGAACATATCCTCCTCTCCCCCTTCTCCTCTCGACTAGAGGAACCATCGCTTTAGCTTCAGCCATCTTTATCTTCAACCACGCTCTCTTGTAGTTCATCCCCATCTTCTTTGCAGCACTCCTCAAGCTACCGCTCTCTTCTATTTCCCTGAGCAGCTCTGCTAGACCCTTTCCCCCTACGACTATACCCTTTGAAGTTATTAGAATTTCTATTTTTGCGTCGAAAAGGTTACGATTTTCAGAAATGAGGATCACCTGCATTTTTAAGCTTTCAATATGGGATATATAAAACATTGAGGGCCCGTGGCCTAGCTAGGATTAAGGCACCGGCCTGCGG
>POCB01000152.1 GCA_002899805.1 Fervidicoccus sp. | reverse complement strand
TAAGAACTCTTTTGAGAATATTCTACCGCCACGAATATCTCTGACCACCCATAGATGGAGGCCTGGGATCACGATGACCTTGTCGTTTACGAAGAACCTGATCTTGCGGGAGCACAGGCTGTGAAGACCTGGTATAGTGTCGTCATTCAAGATCTCGTCTCCATAGATCTCCCAGAGAAAATCAAATAACATAGTCCCGTCTGGGCAATCAAGCAACTCAATGAGCTTGATGGCTAGTGTGGATTTGACTGATAAAGCCTTCGTAAGAGGCTCCACGAAGACTCCGAGTGCCTCCTCGGCGCGTTTTTCCGCATCAGCATTACTGTGAGCTGTGAATATGTGAGATTTTTTGTATTGTACTTCTGCGGTGTATCCAGAAGCGTCTCTCTTGATGAGGAGAAAAGAGACAAGAGCCCTGCCTGAGCGGAAGAGAGGGTCGTAGTAGTATACCGGGATAACATAGATTGTTGCGTTGCCTACCGTATCCTTAATCGTGTTGTTCTTCTCGAAGAACCCAATGACTTGCTTTATGACCTCATTCTCATCCAGACTACTAAATCTTTCTCCCATGATGGAATAACGGAAATCCTCCACTGTTCTCTCAATTTCACGAAACTTCTCCTTGGAAACCTCCTTGAAGACTGCCACTTCAGTCTCCAATCAAATATATTCTTAATATCGGTAATTAAGTTAGGTAGTGCTTAAAAAGATCCTATTAGGGATCTTCTACGCCGGGAGTATTTTCCACTCACGTTCTTTGGCGAGTTCCTTTGCCATCTCCCCTCTCGCTTTTCCAAGGATCTTTTCGTTTCTGAGGATGTATCCGAGAAGAACTTCTTTGAGGTCTTCGAGTACATATTTCTTTATCTCAGTTATGTTGTCGAGAACACCTTTATTCTTGAACGAGTATACTGTACATCTATTCTCTTTGGATTCGCCACATGATATAGCCAATATGTCGCGAAAATAATCCGGCTTCTTTTTCTCTGGGTCATATCCCCCGATCGCCACCAAAGACACATTCTTCCCATCAACCGTGGTCTTGGAGGAGGAGAACGCGTATTCATAACCCCAGTAGCTCTCGACCACGACACCTGGCTCTAGAAGATCTCTGAACCCCTTGAACAAAGCATCGTAGAAGATCTTCTCCTCAGAAGAAACCTCATAAAACTCCAGTTTCAAGAGATTATACCTGAATATTTTGTTGTTGCGAATATCTCTGACGACCCATAGATCTATGCTTGGGATCACAATTACTTTATTGTTTGCGAAGAAGCTGTTCTCGCCAGAGCACACGCTGTGCAGACCGGATATTGTTTCGGTGTCATTCAGAATCTCGTCTCCGTAGATCCTGTGGAGGAAATTGATTATCCCAACCTCCACCCGGCAATCAACCAGGTTAATCAGTTTGTCTGCAACCGGGTTCTTGCTCAATAAAGCCTTCTCAAGAAGCTTCACAAGGATACTGAACCGCTCCTCAACTATTTTCTCAGCCTTCTCCCTACTGGAAACTCTTAGTGCTTCGGAAAACGAGAAGCCTACTTTCACTATCTTCTCCGGCGGGCCTCTCTCAGCAACTAGATAAGCAATAAGAACCATGCCGGAGATGGGGTAAGGATTATAGTAGTATACTGGCATCACGTATATGACTGTGTTTCTTATTGAACTAATGATTGTGCTGTTCTCCTTGAATAACTTAATGACTCTCTTCATATCCTCATCAAGGCTCCTCAAGCGAGAAATCTTTTTCAATTCACTAAGCTCTATGAAGTCGCGAAGCGTATTAAAGATCTCATGGAACTTCTCTAACGAAACCTCCTTGAAAACAGTCACTTACTGTCCCTAATCAGCTATTTCCTTACCTACGTTATAATGATTTTCTGGTTGCTCGGGGTCTAGCATTTTCCTAGGAGAATATGCGTGATGTTATTCACAGCCACAAATACTCCGAGAACAGGTATCACGAGCTCGAGACCGGCATAAATCTTCATCATTCTCTGAAGAGACCTTAGAAAAACAGTTGCCAGGAACAGCAGGATGAACTCAACAACAGGATAAGCAAGAGACATCCCAGCCTCAATAAACATTCTTGGGAGAAGAGAGAACTCCCTACATGAACCAACAACAACACCCAGGTAAGTGGTTGCGAAATCCACAGCAACAACAAACAGCAGAAACAGTATAAGTATATTGAGCGGGATCTCCTTAACAACATATCTCACGCCGGCTCAACACCACTAAAACAATTAGAGAAGAAAAATAAAATAGACCACCCACTATTTATTGGCTAAGGACATTAACTTATTGGAGGAGAAAAGTGACTGCTTTCAAG
>POCB01000018.1 GCA_002899805.1 Fervidicoccus sp. | reverse complement strand
CCTCTAAGCTTGCTAGTGATCTCAACGCTGATCCCTTGTGGTGTTTTAAATTAATGCTGTCTACAATTATGTTTACGGTAATGTTTATTAATTTCCTCAAGGATAATATCTACAGTGAACGCCTTGAGTGTCGTGGTTAGTGTTAGAGTTAAAGAAGAAGTTAAGAGGGTTTTAGAAGAAAGCGGTATCGATGTCGCTGAAGAGGTTAGAAAGTACTTAGAAAACCTCGCATTAAAGGTTAAGATGAGGAAGTTCGTCTCCAAATGGGATGAGATGCTGAAAGACATTAAGCCTAGCGAGAAAGGGTTTTCGGTTAGATCTGTGAGGGAGGACCGTGAAAGTCATTGACTCCTCAGCTCTCGTGAAATACTTCACTCGTGAAGAAGGCTGGGAAAGAGTGAGAGAAGCGATGCTAGAAGGCATCGTAACGTTAGACCTAGCTGTTAAAGAGCTCGCAAACACTCTCTGGAAAAAAGTGATGAGAAACGAGATGAGTTTAGAGACCGCTAGAGCCGTGCTGAGAGACATAATCGAGGAGAAGGCCATACCCGTGGAAGGACAGGACAAGTATATCGCAAAAGCGTTTAACATAGCTGTTGAACACGGCATAACAGTGTACGACGCACTATTCATAGTCTTGGCCAAGGAGTCATCCTTAGAGTTCATAACAAGCGATAAAGTCCAAGCCGATGTGGCCTCAAAACTCGGTGTAAAGACAATGATCATCTAGGTTCTTCTCATCTTTGCAGGGTTACTGTAAACATCCGAGTCCGTGGTACACTCTGTTGTGAGCTACCCCACCCTAAAGGATAGGGTAGCTTACTTCTATCTTCCTGTAGCCTGAAATTGTGAATTCAGAGGAGTATGGGATAGAGCTATACCTCGTGCCAGATTCACCGATTTCTGTCAAAAGTTATTGGTTAATTGAAATCGGACAGTGTTTGAAACATATGTAGGTATGTGCTCCTTGAATTTATAGATGAAAATCTTTGGATATAGGCTTTATTTCAAGATTTGAAAAGCTCAGAAAAGAGCTCTATGCTTTCATTCTTGCTCTCGATCCGATCTCCGCAAGTTCAGGATACTGCAACTTTTGATGGTGATTTTTTCATCGATGAAAGTCATGGGCATTTGCCCCCTTAAGGATAAACTTTTATATCTCATATTATTAAATTCGAAGTGTTCAACTGTTTCTACATGTCTTCTGATAGGGAGAGAATCGAAGCCCTCTTGAAAAGAGCAGAGGAGATTTCCGGAGAGTCGAAGAGGACCGACTACAAGATGCCGATAATTCTCCCATTCATTCCAGCGATTCTCGAAGTCATAGCCATGATACTCATGTTGTTCGGCTTCTTCTATTACTTCCTGAGACCAGGTCACATCTATTATGCAGCCTCAATTTACCAGGATATTCCCCCAAATGGAGTGGTAATTTATCCTTTCAGGGAGATCGGCTATGGGATACTTTTGATTGCCTTGCTGATGTACTTCTATATCGTCTATAAATGGATCAAGAGGAGGAACGATCACTTCGCTAGGACTCTTTCCTTCTATGAGAACATAGCGGAAGCGGCTGACATCCTGAAGTTCAAGAGAGCATACTCGATAAAGTCCAGGTTCAATGAGCTGAAGGAAGTCAACAGCAAAACGAAGAGCGCTATAGCCAACGCGATCCTCATAATCGTGCCCTTCTACATCTTCTACGTGTTCCACTTCCTCAACAAGGATTTCTACAAGCACTCGGAGAAGGAGAAGCTGCTGCTGAGCGAGCTGTTCGATGAGATCAAGGAAAAAATTCCCTCTTTCACCAGGAAAGCTGAGGAGTTCGCCATTGTCCCAGACAGGAGCACGTTCCTGTACATAATCCTCTATTTGATATCTTCGGGGCTCTTTGGAATATACTGGGTCTACACTCTCACGAACGATCCGAACAAGCACTTCGAGAGCCACGAGCTGATCGAGAAAGAGCTCATCACGGCGCTGAGGGAGATTTCCTCAAAGCAGTAGATTTTTTTCCTTCGAAATCTCCTTCGCAGGATGAATTCCAGGCTCCTTCTGTTCAACGCTGAAAAACTTCTGGACTTCAGTCACGGCTCGGCGATTTCACCATTGGGTGAAATGTGAGCTTTTCCGATATCAGCAAGGCTCTATGGTGCTCGGCGGCTTAGAAGTCACCGCATATGTAACCATCGTCACGTTCTCAACTGAGCTCGTGATCTTTTTGACCATCTCATCTAAGACTTCATAGGGCACTCTGAAATAGTCGGCGGTCATTCCATCCACGCTCTCCACGATCCTTATCGTCACTATGTAGCCGTGGCTCCTCGCATCGCCCTTCACT
>POCB01000172.1 GCA_002899805.1 Fervidicoccus sp. | reverse complement strand
AAAATATGAGTGGGAGATTCTCCCGGCGTAGTAGATCCCCAATAGGATCTTTTTGCGGTCTCTTAGTCTTAATTTGTGTCTAAGAACATAGTTGATTAGGGACGGAAAGTGTCTATTTTCAAGAAGGTTTCTAAGAAGAAGTTTGCTGAGATAGAAGAAGTGATAAGACGCTTCATAGAGTCTCGTGGCTGGATAAAGACTTTTCGCTTGAAGAGCCTCGACGAGGACAAGGAGATAAAGGACATTATTGAGTTCTTTGAGAAGAACAGCACAATAAAGGGTTCTGTTGGTGACGCAACAATCTATGTTATCCCGGTATACCACTATGACCCCAGTTCTGGCTATGGTGATGCTCTGATAGCTTCTCTAATAATCGAAAAAGACCAATTGGGATATACTGTAAAGATAGGCTTAGAAGGTTCTTGGTTTCTCGAGGCTTCTAGTAGGGAGGAAGTTGAGAAACATATTGATGAGGAATGGATCGGGAGATTCGTTAAATTACTTAAGAAGGCTCTGGAGACTAGGCCCCCGCTGGCGATCAAGCTTGCTAAGCTAGTTGATTGCCTGAGAGAAACTGACCTAATTAATTTTCTCTACAGGCTCTACGGGTACGAGATCCTTAGCGACAACACAATCCCTGGTCTGCACAGCGTCTGCTCTGGCGAGAACAACTTCTTCGCAAACAACAAAATTATTATTATCCCAGACATAGATCTGCGTGTCATTAGAGACACCAGAAGCAACAAGATATTCAAATACGATTATAGATTCCCCCCGAGAAAAAGATCTTCTACGACGCTTTGTTCAGAGGATACAGAGATCTTCTTGAGCCAGAGGCTGAGATTAAGAGCAGATGGGGCGATAAATACTTGGTATCATCCTCTAGCACCGTAGTCGATGGGAAGAAAGTGTCTCTTGTAGCATACGGGCACTACGACACCAAACACAAAAAGTGGTATATTTATGATATATTTGCGATAGTATGTGGTGAATCTGTGGAGAGTGAGTGCTCAATATATTCATTCAAGAAAGAGTATTTTCTCGATAACATAGATGAAATAGAGGATTACGGTATACCTTTGTACATCCTCAGAAGCAGAAGGATCCATGAAGAAGCCAAGAGACATATGGCAGGGGAGATAGCCAAAATACACACATGGGAGATCCTCCCAGCATAGAAATCCTTTTCGTGATCTCTTAGTCTTAATTATTTGTTAGGAACATAGTTGATTGGAGACGGAAAGTGTCTGTTTTCAAGGAGGTTTCGTTAGAGAAGTTTACTGAGATAAGAGAGGTGATAAGTCGCTTCATAGAGTCTCACAACTGGAAAAGAGTTTATCACCTGAAGAGCCTCGACGAGGACGAGGACTTGAAGAGGATCATTAAGTTATTTGAGGAGAACAGCGTGATTAAGGGATCTGTTGATAGTACAACAATATATGTTATCCCGATATACTTCTATGTGTCTAATATTGGATATGGCTATGCTCTTGTTGCTTCTCTTATTATTGAGAGAGAATCCTCAGAATACATAGTGAAAATATATTACGGGATCTCTGGCATATTTAAAGCACCAAACCGGGGGGAGGCTGAGAAGCTTATTGATGAGTGGCTCGGTGGCTTCGTGAAACTTCTTGGGAAAACTATCTCAGACAAACATCCAATCGCCACCAAGCTTGCTGAGATAGCTGGTTGCTGGAGGAGTATTGAATCCATCAGTCTCCTCTACAGGTTCTACGGAGACGAGATCCTGAATGACGACACAATCCCTGGTCTGCACAGCATATGCCATGAGGAGGCTGACCTCTTCGTAAACGACAAAGTCATCGTGATCCCATACATTGGATATATTGGACTGTTTGTTGTCAGAGATAAAGACAGTAGCAAAATATTTGCAAACGGAGAAAATAATTTTTACGAGGTTCCACAAGATGAAAAGATCTTTTATGAGGCACTATTTAGTGGGCTCAATGATCTTCTCAAGCCAGAGGCTGTGGTCAAAGATAAATGGGGCAATAAATACCCATTCTCATCAACAGAGGTCGCGGTGGATGGGGGAAGAGTGGTTCTTGTTGCATTCGGTCACTATGACCATAAAGTCGAGAAGTGGTATATGAGAGATATCCTAGCGATAGCATACAACAGTTCTAGGAGAGGCAGGCGCCAAGTGTATTCATTTCAGAGCAGACGTGTCTCCAACACCGTGAGCGAAGCGATGAAATCTTTTAACGAAGACCTTACTGAAGCCTTACTCGGGTTCGTCTTCTTGAACAGAGAAATTCATAAGAAAGCGAAGGAGAAGATAATGAAAGAGCTCACCAAAAAACATGAGTGGAAAATACTCCCGGCGTAGAAGATCCCTAATAGGATCT
>POCB01000158.1 GCA_002899805.1 Fervidicoccus sp. | reverse complement strand
TTACCTCTTCCTCAAATGTAATAATGTAATAATTGTAATAACAGTAATAATGTAATAATAGTAATAATAGGAATTTCTTATTCTTCAACTTGTGTATATAGGGGCTTTTTTCACATAATTATTACATTATTACGCGTGAAATCACGCTTGTAATAACTGGAGACGGTGAGCTCCGTTATTACAAGCGGGGTCAGCCCCTGCCTGTGGTAAGTTCCTTGATGCTGGTCACTCAGTCTCAGGCCTGAGGAAAGCAATCAGGTCTTTGATTGATGTTTCTATAACAGACCTAGTGGAAACTCTTTCCCCCTCTCTGAAAGATTTCCTCTCAACATATGTGAAGCCTGTTAAGTAAGCCAGCGACTTAAGGCTCTCAAGCTCTAATTTAAGCTCATTAATGATCTCTTTCGTGATATATATCTTGTCGGGATCATTCTTATCTCGAATAATGAAGGGCACGAGATCGTTCTTGATTAATGCTAGGAGCCTCTTCTCGATATCGGTCTCCTCGGGACTGAGAGTAGATAGATCCTCTCCAACAAAAGTCTGTATCCTCGATATGTGTCTTGAATACTCATTGTTTACATAGTTAATTAATACTGATCTGATGTGATCTCTCTCCTCCTCCTCAACTTCCTCGAAACTCTTAACATAATGCATCTCCTTGATCCAATCAGGGGGCTCGAGACCTGCTTCTCTATAGAGCCTCTCAAGAAGTTTCCTACCCAAAGATATCCAGTCCCCCTCCTTAATCGCCTCAACCCCCTCCTCAAGAACTAGTCTAGCCGTGTAGTGTCCTATGGACTTAAGTATTCTTAGTCTAGGTCTAACCTCTTTATTGAAACACTCCTTAGCCTCGGTCCTCAATCTCGCCTCACCACTGAAGTACATCAAGTAGAGTGTCTTAGGCACTAGTTGGAGACCCTCGAAATCTACTGGTGGCGTAGGATTAAGTGTGAAAATTATTGGGCTAAGAGCTAGCTCCTTAATCATTCTATCTTCCGAGATCTTTCCTCGAGCCTCTAGACTCTCCACACTATTCTTAAGTAAGTTGATGTTATCATGTCTGAAGAAAATAGTGTTAGCTTCATTAATCACCTTAGGATATGTGTCTCTAGAGAGAATATGTCCGAGCCGAGCCTCAGTATTAGCTTCGTTCCCCCCAAAGACGTACCCACTATCAGGTAACCCCCATAAATAGATGGTGGATATTTCAGCAATAGTGGTTTTACCCGTGTCTCTCACACCGTATAGACACAAGTAGGGGATTTGATATTCTCTGCCAAGCTGTTTCCGTGCAAAAATGAATGGCGAAATAATACCCCATTTAATAGTGGTTGAGAACTGATCTCTCGCATAACTAAACCACTTATCAGCTAGCTCGTTGAGTAGAAGAAGAGCCTCCCTAAGCTCTTGAGCTGATACGTCTTCGATCCTCACCTTATTAACTATTAACTTATCGTTCAGTATATAGAAGCCGGGTCTCTCAATCTCCTCAATCTCCTCATATTTACCCTTCCTGATTGCTCCTTGAATAACTGCGCTTAGAATCCCGTTGGCAAGCCGGGGCTCATATACAAGCCCCTGCCTCTTCAGCACCTCAGCGATATCACCTAGCTCCGCGGGACCGATAGAGATCGGGCCTTTAAGGGTCGCTCCTTCAAAAACAACTGAATACTTAACGCTTTTCGTGAGAGGATCCACATATCTAGTGATCTTAGTTGGGGCCACTGGAAAGACTATTTCCTTGTTTTTAAAGCCATCTTGCGTTCTCCTAGCCCTAGCCATTATAAGTCTTTTCAGATTCGCGATAGCATATATATTCTTCTCCTCATCAATTATCTCAAATATAGAGTCCTTATAGGGGCTAGAGAATCTGAAGATCTTCTCGAGCTTCTCAAGGATTACTAGAGCTCTTTCTTCACCAACAATAGCCTCAAGAATCTCTTGTATCCCGCTATACCCCTTAACTCTATCCTCTTTGATCTCCTTATCGAGGCCATAGGTTTTCACACCTGTTATCTCCTCGATTTGTTCTGCGTATCTATCTACGTCTACGCCATGTTTCTTATAGCTATATATTATTGCGCCAATTCTTTCCTTGAGTGGATCCGTGTCATTAGTCTCCTCATGGAGCTTCTTAACCACTTTAACCAAAAAAATGGGGCTCACACCTGATTTAGCTCCCCACCCGCTTAGATATAAAATAAGGTTTTGTCTATAGCCGGGTCTATAGACCTCTCTAAGAGTTGTGTATAGCTCTGAGATCCCTACATCATCAAGCTCTCTTAAACTATGATTCTCCGTAAAACCCTTCTCCTCACGGTCCTCAAGCTTCTTTAATAAACCCACCTCTCTTAGCCCCCCACTGCTTCTTTCACTTGAAAAGCCCTCACCA
>POCB01000175.1 GCA_002899805.1 Fervidicoccus sp. | reverse complement strand
CTGCTCCCGTCCCTGTACTTTCTCCGTAGTAGAAGCCGAATCTATAGACTATGTATGCTATATCCGTTGATCCCTTTGTGAACGGTGATGCCAGGTCATAGTACATGAGCGGTGTAAGGACTGCCATCAAATCAGTTATTGAGGACCCCTGAGGAGCCACGCCAATGATTACTCTGTCAATGGTGTATGCTGATGATGTGTCGTCTAGGGCTGAGAGAGAGTGGTACATTGCTCTTGAGGATGTGTCATCACATAGATATCCCTTCATCCTAAGCTTCGGGTAAACACCTTTGTAGTTTACTAGCCCAGAGCACTCAGCTTTTCCTGTAAGTCCCGATGGTATAAACGCTACCGCCATCTGATTAGTTGATTTATTGAATAGCACCATCACAGGTCCACAGAAGTCGCTGAGACCTGTTACAGATGTTATTGTGGAGCAGTCGGGGTTCGGGTCAGGGTCTATGTTTACTGTGAGAGGTCTGTAGAGAACCTTCAGAAACGATAAAAGTGCTGAACCCGAGCCAGTTGAAGTTAGTGGGTCATTATCCTCCTTAGGGATTAGAAGCATCCCTACCTCAAGTCTCTTAATCTGCCTCCTATACATATACGCTCCCCAATCAATCTTTTTTTTCGGGGGCTAATAATGGTTTCTACAGCTGAACTGTTACCGTAACATTTACTGTGGTGTCCTTGTAAAGTGTGAACCCATTTGGATATGATATTACTATGAAGTCGTATGGTGAGCCTGTTGATGGCACATATCTTACTGAGCTACGTGTAGCGTTCATGTTGCCTGGTACTGTACCTGAGCCTGTTGCTGTTACCTTGAAGGCTGTTGAGTCAAATGATGCTGAAAGTGATATATCAAACCCAATGACTATAGTTCCCGTGTTTGGATCCACCTGCTCTGTTCTGAAGGTGTTTATCTTATATGGTGTTGTTTGACTGCCTCTTAATCTACCAATTATATACGGTGATAAGTATTCGGATATTGATGTTGATACTCCAACGCCTGACCACGAGACCGATGTTGAGATTGTTATTGTCCATGTGATGGTTACTTGGTCCCCAGCATACACCTGTCTGCTTACTGACTGGTAGAAGTATCTTGTGAATGTTGTCCCGCTGATGTTCCCCAGCTCAACTGATGCTAGTGAGTATGTCGCTGATATGGTTATTGTTACGCTCGCCGTTAGGGTGTTTCCGCTTACCGATAGTGTGGGCGTGCCCGTGTCCTTCACGGCTCCCGAGCTGTCCAAGAGCCTTATAAGGTTTAGTGTCTTGATGTATGCTGATCCCGTAGCAAGCTCATTACCTATGTCGCTTCTTAAGGCATTATCAACCGTGTTCTCATACTCTTCTCCGTTAATGACTACCTTGCCCCTTATCTTCACTCTAATGCTTACCTCTGGTCTAGAGACTATTCCTAAGCTCACCTTGTCGAATAAATCAACTATTGACCCGGTCCTCACATCAGCTCCCCACATAAGTCTTCTCTACCTAAGCAAATAAATCTTTCTTATCTTATCTATTCTCTTCTCGGTCTCCTCCCTAGGTCTGGTTCTTCTGCTCGATATCTCTATGTGTATTTTTGCTAGCTCATCTATTTCTCTAAGAACCTTATCAGCATCATAGCTAGCTCCAGAGCCTCTGTACCTCATACACACCTTCTCCATGTTCTCAGTATCTATCCCCAACCTCTCAGATGCCCTGAAAACATTTAGATCCCAGAACCTCTTCTCAAGAAAGTGTATAGGTAGGATAATGACTCTGTAGGTGTGGAGAATGGTTCTTGGATCCCTGAACTCCCTAGCCAAAACAATTTGTTGCCTAATGAACCTCTCCCCAAAGAATGATCCGTCCACAGCATCCATTATATACCTATATAATTCTTTATATCTTTTATTGATGTAGATTGGGTTGCCTAGGTTAATGACTACCTCCCCATGCCTGTACTCCAAGTCTATCTCTACTAGGTGCCTTAGTGAGAAAAGGTTCATGTCCATCGCTGAGTGAGGTGAGTGGATGTAGTCCACCATGTTCTCTGGATGGAATACTCCGTGAATGTCATAGTCGTTTCTCTCATCACCCCACCCAAAGGCTCTTGACCCCGTGTGTGATAAGAGAATTACTTCGGAGCCGAGTCTAGAGACTATTGCCTTAGAAACCTCTACTGCCTCCCTCCTCTTCTCGTGGGCTGTGTATAGACCTCTATCTCCGCAGATACCTCCTCACCCTCTCACCAAATCCTTTATCGGGTAAAAACATGAACCTGTACTCCTTATCTGTGTAGCCTTGAACCACAATAATCATGTCTCTGTTCCTTATCTCCGTTATAGCATTCACCTGGGAGTAGTAGAGTGGCTTGGATAACTGTTCTAGTACAAATTCTAGGGCTT
>POCB01000220.1 GCA_002899805.1 Fervidicoccus sp. | reverse complement strand
TTCCCCCAACTGAAAAAGATTCTGCTCAACTAATCGCCTATGAATCAATTTTTTCTGTCCCGCCCCCAACCGAAAAAGATCCCTTGCCTGAAGCGGTGCGTAAGTTGTTTTCTGGTTCACAGCTGTGTGTTCCCTAGATCCCTACTCCTAGCCATAGGTTCTTTACTAGCTTGTAGACTCTCACTAGCTTAGTTACTGCTTCCCCAAGTGATTTTACTTTCAGCTCCTTTTTTATTCTGTGGAGTTCTCTCCACACACTTTCTTCGAGTTCTAGTGAGGTGCTTATTTTCTTCTCTTCTTTTCTCTGGCTCTTCTCCTCCTCAATCATCTTGAGCAGTGGTGTTGGTGGCTTTACTTCTCTCGTGAATACTTTTATGAAGTCTCTTAATGTGTCCATGGCTATTGAGCAGAAATATATTTCATGTCTACTTGACTTGAATCTTCTTATGCACTCTAGCTCATGCGGTCTTGTCGTGACTATTATTGATGGCTGTGTGAACACCACTAGTTTCCTAAGTATGTTTTCTGAGGTGAAGTATGGGACAAGAAGTATTGAGTGCATCGAGACCCTGCCTGTGCACCAGTAGAACATTGCCATAGCCAACTCTCTCTGATCCTTTGTTAATGCTATGTATGTGCCGTGTCTTCTGCATGTGTTGAACACTATTTTTCTTATTTGACCACCCATTATCACTGGTGAGAGTATTTTTGTGATGTTTGCTAGTGCTCTGCCTATTACTTTTTCTCTGATCCCTGCTGGCTCAACAGCTACTGCATAGTCTCCGCAGTCGTAGAGTATTACCTGTGTCTTTCTTCTAGTGAATACGCTTTCTTCTCTGCAGCTGCTCACTTCTCTTTCTCCCTCATCTCTTTTCTTAGTTTCCTAAGTCTTTTTTCTGCTGTCTCTTTTCTCACCTCGATCATTTTCTCCCAGATGCTCTGTGGCATTCTTATTGATGGTAGCATTACGTCTATGAAGAGTAGGTTTTCTCTTCTTCTTCTTGTGCTTAGGTAGTCGTCGTATCTGTAGAACTGGAGTATGTTTAGTACTGGTCCTCTGCTCCCCACTGTCCCTATCCTAGCCTCTGCGATTAGGTCGCTTAGTTCTCTTAGTCTCGCTGGTATTGAGTGGAAGTTTCTTGCTGTGAGGACTAGGACTCCTATGAATTCTTTTACTTGGTCTAGTAGTGAGAATAGGTGGATCCAGTATTTCTGACCGATCCAGTGCCAGTACTTAGATATTTGTGCCCCTACGTCGTCGAATATCATTACGGGTGTCCATATCCTCTCTCTGATCCTCTCTCTGACTGTGTCCACGAACTGTTTTGGGTCGAAGAATATGTTTTCCTCTGCTAGCTTAGTCGCCTCATCCCTGGTGTGCCCAAGGATCATGTATGCCCCGATCGCTGACGCTATGCTGTATGTTGTTTTTCCGCTTCCAGCCATTCCAACTATTGATACTGTGAGGTGCATGTAGTTGCCCATCTTGGCGAGAATCGCTCTCTCAGCTATTAGATTTGCTAGGAGCAGTCTCGTGGGGAAGTCCTGCTTCACCGTAGCTGCGGTGAATGTGTTCACGTCCTCATCAATCTTGATGCCATAGATCTCCTCAGCCAGGAGAACAGCGTAGTCAGGGTCCTCCTTAAATCTCTCAGTAACGAAGGCATACATATTCTTTATAGAACTTATTCTATTAAGGATCTCAACATACTCGCTGAGCAACTCATCAACTCCCGAAGAAAAAATCCGTCGAGAAAAAGATAAAAATTTTGAACAAAAGACCTAGGACAAACAAAAAAACAAAAAACGATCAAAACCCCCCAACCAAGCAACCAAACGAAACAAACAAGAAAACTCCATCAAGAAACAACACACACAAACAAAAACAAATATATTACATATAAGATCGCTGAAGAAAAAACCACAAAGCAATATGCATTAATATATGTAATAAAAAATATTATTTAGCATTTACACACCACATGGATCATAGAAATATATTTATGAATAGATCTATGTCCAGAGACTCCTCCTCGGCAGACCCTAGATCATGTGTATAGATATATACAAAGATCTGCTGGATCCAGTCGCCCAGGGTCGTGGCAATAGATCTAAATGAATTTAAATAAGGTATTTAAATACATAAACCCAAAGATCCACTATTAGATCCACAGGGATCCTTAAAAAGATCCAGCCCCGATCCCCAAAGACCCCGCTGGGATCCACATAAAAATTTAAGTGAAAAACCCAAATCCCCAGAAGGATAACATTTTATTTGGAGACCCCCATGTCTGAGATCCCTAAAACTCAGATTTCTTCTTCTAATGAAAGCATGAAGGATCTGATAGAAGAGATAAAGAGAACTCTGGTAGAAGAAGCGATTTTCAATGTTAAAACAAGGTTT
>POCB01000125.1 GCA_002899805.1 Fervidicoccus sp. | reverse complement strand
CGCTAAAAAATATATATTTTGCTATTAGATAGCATAATTAGGTGGCATCCTTGAAAAAATGAAAGTTGAGGAAGCCGTAGGAAAGAAGCTAGCTCTAGACACTACCTATGTGGGAACTGAGGGAGCTTTCACTCTTCTCCCGAGGGGTCATATAATCAAAGAAGATGATGTAGAAAAGCTGAAGAGCTCAGGAGCTTACTTCGTGTGGGTTGAAGATGGTTCAGAAGATGTGGTACATGAGCAGGAAGCTACAGCCATGGTAGCTGAGAAGATCATCGGGGAGAATTTGAAAATTGAGATGGGGAGACAGGGGGCCACGCTCATATATTCTGCCATTCCTGGAATATTTATGGCAGACCGGAGGGGGTAGCAGAGTTCAACAAGAACGGAAATATAATCGTGATAACCGTTCAAGATGGCAAAGCCGTGGGAAAGGAAGAGCTCGTTGCTGTAGTAGATGCGATACCTCCATTCGTGAGCCGAGAAGTGCTGAATTCTCTGAATTTTTCTAAGCTTCTCAGTGTGAAGGGTTTTTCGAGGCGCAAGGTCTCTGCTGTCATAACGGGAACGGAAATCTATGAGGGGAGAAAGAGGGATCTATACGCGCCTATCTTGAGGGAGAAGTGCGAGAAGTACGGCTGGGAACTTCTGAGTGTTGAAATTGTACCGGACAATGAAGAAGCGATCAAGGGGGCACTGAATAGAGCGGAAAGAAATGGAGCCGAAGGAGTTATTGTCACTGGAGGTCTTTCCGTGGACCCAACTGATAGAACTCTAGAAGCTATAAAGGCATGGGGAGCTAAAATAATGGCTTACGGGCTTCCAATAAAGCCAACCACGATGAGCGCAATAGCATACAAAGGAGATGTGCCAGTCCTAGCCATATCTGCCGGAGGAATCTATTACAGGGACTTCAACGCTATTGATATATTCTTCACTAAGATGATGGCAGGTATTGTTATGGATGAAGATGCCATTTTTTCCCATTCCGTGGGAGGTTTACTTCCCAATTTCAACCCCCATATGAAGAAGAGCGTTCTCGCTGGAGAAATAAAAATGAAGAAGTGACCATGTATGAACAAACTTGTCCCAATATTGCTCATACCCATAATACTAATCGCTGGATTGATAGCTCTCTATGAATATATGGGGAGCAGTGGAGGGAAGGAGAACATTTTTGTCTCTGCTGCGCCCGTGATCCAGCCGCTGCTCTCTGCTCTGAGCAGCAACTTCACCTCTCAGACTGGCATCAATTTGACCGTGTCATATGATGCTTCTGGAACCACACTGGAGAAGCTCCGCTTGAAAGCACCAATAGACATTGCCATATTCGCTAGCGAGGACTGGGAGAAGAAAGCTGAGATGGAGGGTCTCGTTAAAAACGATACTAAGACGAAGATAGGAGTGGTGCTGCTCTTCCTCTACGTTAAGAAAGATCTGAACGTCTCATGCATCGACGATTTGGGAATGCCGGGCCTCAAGGTGGGAATCGCTAACCCTTCAGTCGCCCCAGCTGGATACGAGGCAATGAGGATAATAAACAGCTCGAAGAACAAGGACGATATCTTGAAGAACATAGTTGTAGCAAAAGACATAGGACAGCTCGTCACTTGAGTTAAAATGGGAGCTGTTGATGCTGCCTTCGTTTGGAGCAACTTTGCCTTGCAATTTGCAAATACATCCCGCATAATATACCCATGGAGCTGCGGATATGAGACAAAACCTTTCTACTTCGTGGGTTACGTTACGTCTTACACAAATAACACCAAGGCAGCTCTAAAGTTCCTGCAATACTTGAACAGTCCAGAAGCCCTAGGAGAGCTGAAAAAGCTGGGGTATTTCACCTCTGTGGAAGAGGCTTACAAATTCATGGGCAAAGGCTGAGGGATCATAGTTGAGGCTGAGGGTCTACGCGATAGCTTTTTTATTTTTCGCTATAGCTGCAGCATTCTTAGGAAGCATTCTCAGAACTGTTGAGCCATCTTCTTTGCTCTCAGCGCTCGCTTCTCATACTTTTCTCAGCGCTTTATTCCTCAGCCTAGTTGCCGCCTTCGCGGGATCCTTAATCTCGTTTCTCCCCTCGCTTTTAACGGGATACTTCCTCGCTAGGTTCGACTTTTTTGGGAAGAGTGTTCTTCAGGTATTGGTCATTCTACCTTACTCGGTGACACCAGTTGCTGTTGGATCTCTGGTCCTCCTATTTCTCGCATCAGATGGCTTGGGAAAAACGCTAGACTCAGCTTTGGGTTTACTCTTCACAATAAAGGGAGCGACCCTCGTCCAAGGGATACTCTCTTACTCCATAATGAGCGATATCTTCGCTCAGGTCTTCTCCTCAATAGACGAGGAATACGAAGAGCTCGCCAGAACCATGGGGTATGGAAGGTTGTCGACTCTGTTCAGAATACTG
>POCB01000171.1 GCA_002899805.1 Fervidicoccus sp. | reverse complement strand
CTCTCCCCCATTCAAAGCTACATAATAAGCTATTTTTTGGGCCCCATCTAGCTCAGTTCTCTTCTCTTTTGAGCACCGACTTTCCTATAAATCCAAAAATCATTTATCTTTCTGTTTATCCATCTCTCTAAGTTAAAGGTGGTTTGGTATGAAGATGAGAACTGCATCAATACATGCCCATGGCTTCCATGACAGAGAGCTAGGAGTGAGGATGGTCCCGATATATTTGACCTCGATTTTCGAGCAGCCCAATCCTATCTCTGGCGAGACGAAGATCATCGAGGGAGGCAGGGAGCTGAAGTATGCCAGAGAAGAGGGCCCCACAACGAGGTATCTGGAGAAAACACTGGCAGTGCTGGAAGGAGGAGAGGATGCCCTCGCCTTCAACAGTGGGATGGGAGCAATAACCTCCCTCCTTCTCACCTACCTGAGATCAGGGATGAAGGTCGTAGTCCCGATGGAATCGTACTCAGGAACAATCGCTTTATTGCAACAGCTTTCCGAGAGGATCAATTTCAGAGTGGTCAAGGTCTGGCCTTCAACTGAGAAGATAGTCGAGAGCATCGAAGAAGGAGCAGATATGGCAATCGTTGAAACGATGACAAATCCTACGCTCAGGGTGATAGACGTCGGTGAAGTGGCAAGAGTTTCGAAAGAGAGGGGTACAAAGCTAATAGTAGATAACACGCTCGCCTCTCCAGTGATATACACTCCTCTTTCGGATGGGGCTCTTTTCGCGGTCGAAAGCGCGACAAAGTACATAGCAGGACACAACGATGCTATAGGAGGTTTCATAGCTGGAAGTGAGCATGATTTATCAGCCGTATGGGAGTGGAGGAAGCTCACTGGTACAATTCTGCAGCCGACTGAAGCCTTCCTAATCCAAAGGGGAATCAAGACCCTGGAGATACGATTCGAAGCCCATTCGAGAAATGCTCAGGTGGTTGCCGAATTCTTATCAGAACATCCAAAGGTGGAGGAGGTCTTCTATCCAGGGCTGAGCCGAAGTCCTCACAGAAGGGTAGCCGAAAAACTCTTCAAGAAGAAGCTGTATGGGGGTATAGTTTCTTTCATTGTGAGGGGAGGAGAGGCATCTGCAAGAACCGTGCTGAAGAACCTCAAGCTCATAATCCCATCGCCAAGCTTCGGAGGTCCCGAGAGTCTTTTGACCTATCCTGTGATCTCCGCCTCCAAATACATACCGAAGGAAGAGAGGGATAGGCTTGGAATAACAGAGGGGCTCCTCAGGCTCTCGGTAGGTCTCGAGGATGTCGATGATATAATTGAGGACCTCGACAGGGCCTTGAGAGCAATAGCATAGTTCTCGAATCAAAGATATTCAAACTATTTCTTTTTTTATAGAAGCTTCAATCGATTCAGAAATCTTCTTCACAGAGGAATAAGCTCTCGTTCTCCGGAGTCTCAACGTGTTTCCATAGGAAGCGTCTAAGCCCCCATCTTTCTCTACAGTACCGAGAATCGAGATCCCCCTCTCAGCTATTGACCTCAGAACATTTTCATAGACTTCCTCTGTTCCAACCCCTCTATTTATGATGACTCCTAATGGATTCAGCTTGATCTCCCTCATCATCTTAGCCAAGTTTATAGTTGGCGCTACAGATAGGATGCTCGAAGCGCTAACTATAATTGGACGCATCTTTTCCCTGAAATACTTCAAGACGTCGAGGGCTATGTCTGAGAGGCCAGGAGGCATGTCTACCACGAGAAAATCTAGCTTGCCCCATATCGTTATCGAGAGCAATTCCTTGAAGACACTGTCAAGCTCCGATCCCCTCAGCGGGAGAGTGTTGTCCTTTGTGAAGAAGGCAACCGACATGACCTTTATATTCCCGAGTTCTAGAGGCAGAACTCCTTTCTCCTCTCTGAGGGTAGCGGTCTCAATGTCGATCCCAAATATTCGATGGATGCTGGGATTTGTGAAATCTAGGTCTAGGAGTCCAACCTTATATCCACCCTCGTCCAGAGCCAAAGAGAGGAGAGCGGATATCGTGCTCTTCCCAACACCACCCTTGTAGCTCATAACAGGGATTATAGTGGAAACTTCCCTGATTCTGACAGATATCGAATAGACTCTCGGGTCTTCTTCTAAGCTCATAGCACCTCCATCTCCTCTATATATACCCCCCTTCCTCTGACGATCTCATAATCTCGGGAATTGCATTTGGGACATGAAAGGAATGAATGGATCGATTCAGGGATGAAATGTATCATTTCGGAAACTTCGCTCCCGAGCTCCTCTGGGATGAGCTTCCAGGAATACCCGCAGCTTCTGCACTTGAGCTCAGCTTCAATGGTCCTGTACTCTATTTTTTCGACATCTAGCTCATGCTGTTTTATGAGCTCCCTCAGAGCGAAATCGAAGACATCCATATCGATTGATTGGAGCCTTCCCACTGCTAAT
>POCB01000006.1 GCA_002899805.1 Fervidicoccus sp. | reverse complement strand
CCCCGCACTCTTCTGATTTTTCAGAGGGGAATCTGGAAAAATATACTGATTATAGAAACAAATGAACAGGCATTGAGTCTCTCAAAAAGCTTAAAATATCAAATATCATAAAAAGCTTGCTTAGATTATTTAAAATTTTTTGAGAAAATTTCCGTATATATGTGAAAAATATATGTTAAATTCTCTTTTCCACTTCATGGTGAGAATAATGGCTCTATTCATAGATCCACTAACGGCACAACTCTTCGCAGTCAGTGCGAGCTTCATATTAATTGGCTACATTTTCGTGAAATCGATGAAGTTACACACAGCTCGCGAGGAAATAATTAATGAGCTGAAACCTGCTTACATTCCTCTCCTGGTGATTGGTTTATATATAGCTATTACGGGGATATTTGGTAACTTATTATGGCCTCTTCCCGGAAGTTACAATATTTTATTCTACGATCTATATCCAATGCTGGGCTTGGGGTTAATAGGAGTAGCTTTGAGTTTAAGAAACGGATATAAACTCGAATATATGGGATTCCTGGCACTACTATTGGGACTTGTTACGGTGTATTATGGGACTATTGGATACTTGAATAATATGACTAGAGAACCATTGGCGCTCTTCATGCTTTACGGAGGTTCTGGGCTCTCATCGATCCTCTTCTATTTTGTTTCAATACAACTCGATAGAGGAAATATCAATAAGGGTTTACTAGCTATAGAGGCAATATTGCCGATTCTTACGGGGATTCTCGCAGCGTATATCTCAGCTAATTCAGTACCACAGCATCTTAAGACGTTTGCGCAATGGTCACCCATTCTCTGATTTTTTTCCTCTTTCTTTAAATTCCACAAAGACATCGGCATTGTATTTATCAAGCACATCTTTTTTTGCCTCAATTAAGGCTTTCTCGATCTCCTCTCTTTCCTCTCTCTTTAACACAGAAACTGTTATGTGTCCTTCTAACCTGCTCTCGTCGACATATCTCATTCTTATATCCTCAACTCTGAGCCCTCTTTCTTCGAACTCCTTCTTTATATTATCTAAAACAGGTTGAGGGGGAGCCACATCGCTTATCTTCATTATTATATCTTTGAATGATTGGTATAGCTCAAAAAATATATATAAAGTAAGAATAACAGAGCCTCCGTAATCTATCAAATAACTATAAAAAACTCCAAGCAGGGAAGATAGTATAACTGTTACCCCTTCAATTACTTCGCTCACCGTAAAACTGGCATAGTACCTGAGTGGATCCTCTTTTGAACTTTTTGATATAATAATAGAGACCAAATAAAAAACTAAACCTAAAGAAGCCATAATTGGTGCTCCAACCGATACTTTATACGGTTTAGGAGAAATCACTTCTAAAAGCGCTATACCTCCCACCAGAGAGTATGTCATCAATGTGAAAATTGAACCCCCGAACTTCAATCTGTAGTGACCAAAGTGGTGGTCTTTGTCTGGCGGTTCATAGCTTTTCTTAAGATATACAAATGTTAGAACAAGAGAAGCAAAATTTGCCATGGATGTCAAAGCATCCACGAAAACAGATTTTGAACTATATATGATCCCACCAATTATTTTAAACATACCACCCAGAAAAGAGGTGGTGATTATCAATATCAAGTTCCTACCATCCGTTGAACCCATTCCTCCTCACTCTAGAGTTATATATCTCCGCGTACTTGCTAGCACTTTAAGCATTTTTATTCTATTTTTATCCGCAAGTATGGGAACTAGGGCTATACCTGTTATAAATCCTCCGACATGCGCCCAAAAAGCTATTCCCACATAAGGTCCAAGAATAGAGAAGAAGGCAAGCACAAGCTGGTATATAAACCAGAAACCAATGAAAGCAATAGCTGGAATCTTAAAGAGTATCGGTACTACGAACCAGAGTCCAACGGCACGGACTGTTCCCGCTGGGTACATTATCAGATATGCTCCAAGGACTCCGCTGATCGCTCCGCTAGCTCCTACAGCAGGGACAAGCCAAGGATTATTTAGAGAGCCGTAAGCAGCAAGTGGAGAAAGATCAACTGAGACCCATACACTGAACACGTGGAAAATAACCGCCCCAATTCCTGAAAGAAAGTAGAATACCAGATATCTCAACTTTCCCAGAGCTGCCTCTATGTTATCACCGAATATATATAGATAGAGCATGTTACCCAATATGTGAGCAAAATCGGCATGTATGAACATTGCTGTAAATATTGTCCAAAGATTTTCTCCTTTCACTAAAAAATAAGGCTTAAAGCCATATGCATTTATTATATCGTCAATTGAAGTAGCGCCTGGAAGGAACAATTTTGGCCAAAAATACATGGCTAGAAAAACTCCAACATTTATCAGTATCAATAGCTGATTGACTACGGGTCTTTCTACTTCAAGGTTTTCATCTCCTGCAGGGATCAAGTCATTCTCCACCACCTTCGAGCTTCACTTCTAGAACCACCCTATCACCATCCTTCAAACCTAGTTCTCCTCTCAAATAGATTGGAGCTACAATTTCAATTACATCCTTCGGATGACTCGTTCTATCTGGAATAATAATTCCCGCTTTTTCGAACCCATTGATCTTCGCTTTAAATAGAGTTGCTCCCCCGTAGAATCTTTCTTCGTTTCTGAACCCTTCAATTCTGAGTCCACTCTCTTTAGTGAGGGCTAACCTCTTAAGAGTTGATTCCCCTTCCAGCTGAACATTGAGGGTTCCTGGATATGGTACGAAATTCAATAGCTCTTTCACTCTATTTCTATAGTAAGGAATCTTCATGTAATACTGACCTTCTCCAAGACCACTTACTACTTTTCCCTCGAGAACAAGAATTCCTCTTTCCTCGCTCATTAACTTGGAGAGCATCCCATATAGCACTTCAAGTGTAGAAAGCCCTTTCTGTGTTAATTCTACGAATTCTCCTCTACCTTTCACCATTCTGAAGATATATCCCTCTTCTTCGAGGTTTTTCAGAAGCCTTGAAGCAGTCTGTTGACTCACGCCGAGCTGTTTTGAAACTGTGGATTGAACTATTCTTGCTCTTCTTTTCCCTCCCAATGCCAAAACTATGAAAACTATTTTTTTAGCTTCCTGATAATGCAATATTGATCACCTTTTTGCTTATTTTATCAGCATAGTTCAATGGGACCGGAAGCCCTGGATTTTTTCTAAGCTTCTTCACGATATTATATGCTGTTTCTAGGTCTATACCTCCTCCAACACTAACATATAATTTTCTCGCCCCCATTGGATGGCTAAGGACTTTTCCAACTATTTTTCCATTCAACCAAATGTTCCCTTCGGAGTCTATTTCATCTGATCTAAGGGGATTTTTAGCAACACCTATGGTCGGTCTTTTCACCACCAAATAAACATGGGAAGCTGAGCCAGCCATTCTCGGATGAAATCTACCATGCCCGTCGACCAATATCAAATCTATTGTTTTCAGATTGATTTTTTGTAAGGTAGCCATAAAAGAGGCGATCTCTCTGAACCCTAAAAAGCCTGGGACGTAGGGTACTTTTGTTTTCAAAATTGCTGAATGTACCTCTTCAATGATTCCTGACATTGTATTATAGACAACAGCAACAGCACAGGAGTACCCTTTTCTATATGAAACGTCCAGTCCCATTATTCTAATTAATTTTCCTAGGGAAAGAGATTCTTCAACGATTAAGTTAGACATCTCCTCTTGGTCTCTCTTTGCAATTTCATAGCTAAAAAGCATCTAGAGTGGGCACCTCAAAAGGGAAAAGCCCCATTATTTCAGAGCTTGCTTTTTCCTTCATAGCTCTTTTCTTTAGTGACAACTATGTAATCGATATCGCCTCCCGAGAGAGCATCTCTCCTTATGCCCTGCCTTACAGCTTTGACGGCCAATTCAACTGCTTCAGTTTCACTCATATTCGTTTTGTAGAGCTCTTCTATCACTCCTATTGCTATGCTCCCTCCCGAGCCAACTGCTATAAAATCATCTTCCAGTACAGAGCCAACTGGATCTAAAACGGCTAGAACAGGAACTCCGTCCTCAATTCCTCCAATAATGAATTCTGCCATAGCCGGAAATATTTTGAGGGAATAGAGTATATTAGATAGAAGCTTTGCTGCGCTTCTCACCTTCATCCTATTTTTCGTTTCACCTTCGTAATACCTTATTTGCTCTTTGAGCAATCTAATAATGTTTTGAAGATCTCCTACCATTCCAGCTGCTCCGAGACCCATCCTTTCATTGATCAAGAAAACTTTCTTTACATTAGAGCTCTGTATATAACTCCCATACGTCATTCTCCTTTCTCCAGCGATGACTATTCCCTCTTGAAACTTTATGCCAACGACCGTGGCACCCTGGTACAAGGACTCACTCATGTCTTTCCCCTACCTTAACAATGGACAAATATCCCTAATTAAACCATTCATAATAACTTTTCTCATTTTCAAAACTCGAGTTGATTGTTGTTGAAGACTGAAACAATTTAAATATAATTAGTGAGCCAAATACTATTGTGATCCTTCATGAAGTCAAAAGCTAGAGTTCTAATAATGGGATATGGTGTTATAGGTAAGAGAGTTGCAGATGCTGTTGCTCTTCAAGATGATATGGCTGTAGCTGGTATAGGAGATGTTTCATCAGACTGGAGAGTGAAGCTTGCTACTAGAAAAGGATATGCTGTATATGCAGCAACACCTGAAGCTGTTCAGAAGATGAAATCTTCAAACATTCAAGTTGAGGGCACAGTCGAAGATTTATTGAAGTCAGGAGGAGTTGATATCGTTATTGATGCGACCCCGAAAGATATTGGAGCCAGGAACAAGGAAAACCTCTACAAAAAGTATGGTGTAAAAGCCATATTCCAAGGAGGAGAAAAAGCGAACATAGCTGATGTTAGCTTTGTTGCTTCGAGAAACTATAAAAAAGCTTTAGGAAAACAATTTATAAGAGTTGTCAGTTGTAATACTACAGCAATTTCGAGAGTTGTTGGAGGATTTCATGAGGCACTTGGAATAAAGAAGGCGAGAGTAACTATAATTCGAAGGGCTGTTGATGTATGGGAAAGCCACGAAACGGGGATAATGAACACCGTTGTCCCGGAGCCTAAACTGCCGAGTCACCATGGTGAAGATGCGAAAACTGTAGTAGAGGATTTAAACATTTACACCATCGCAGTTAAAGGAAGCCACAACCTATTTCATCTCCATACTGGAATGATTGAATTCAATAACCCAATTAAATTAGAAGAAATCATCGATGTATTAAAAAAAGAGCCAAGGGTCTCTTTTGTCAGAAGCAAGGATGGAATTTCTGGTTTAAATAGTGTATTTGAACTTGCAAGGGATCTGAATAGGAGTAGGGGAGACCTCTACGAAGTACCTGTGTGGGAGGATCTGATGAAAACTGATGGGAATGAACTCTACGTGATGTGGGCTACTGGCAACGAGAGCATAGTAGTACCAGAGAACATAGATGCTATAAGAGCTGCTCTGGAATTGGAAAGTGACGCTGAGAAAAGCATAGAAAAAACAGATAGATCTCTCGGGATACTCAAGGAACTTTACTGAGCGAAGCATCTCGAGAAGAAAGAGGCATATATTAGAGCACTGAGAGGATCTGTATTGAATCGCAGCAACTTCGCTATTTTTTTCCCTTTCTGTAACCTGAGTAGGAGCTCCCTTAGGCTAGCCTCCTCAACAGATGTGAAAAGTAAGACAGTGCTACTCAGAGCTTCCACGAAAGGTAGAGTAGAGTCCGAGTCGTTTATTCTAACTTTTTTTCCTAGTCCAAGAAATTTATAGTACAGGGAAAAAGCAGAAGATTGGAGAAAAGGTGTGTACACTACGTCAATATCAACTGCTTGAGAAACGAGGTCCGCTAATTCTCCACATCTTTCATATAATAGTTGAGTGTAAACTTCATTGAGCGATGCAAGCTCATTTCTCAATCGGTAGATCCTCATATCTTCTCTCAGTCCTCTTTTTTCAGCATAGCTCAAACCAGCAAATGATGATGCTATTATTTCTGTCAGTACAGGATCTGGCGTTCCCGATACAGATACAAACGATTCACTACTTGCTCTTTCTCTGAGAATCGGATCTTCGGGTAGTGGTGTAACTATAATAAAATCGGCATTCATCACCTCTAAGCCACTTATTAAGCTCACAGCAAGATTTCTCTCCCTAGCGCTTCCCATAAAAAATACCACTTTAAGTTTTTCTTCTGCATAGGGAAGAGTACCATATAGGAAGTCGGTTACTGAAAGGAACGGTGGAACCTTACCCCAGCTCAATCCTTGAAGATATGCTTTCAGGGCAGCAGCGCCAGGGAGTCCCGTCCCAGCGTGCAGTATGAATGGTTCACCGCTCTGCATGAAATCGGAAATCCTTTCACCGGCCAGTTTTCCTATTTTGACGATTTCTTCTATTTCTCTATCCAACTCTTCTTTATTCAAAGAAGGGCGGTTTCCAGACTCCGGCAACAACTGCACTCCTCCTCTGGAATCACTATATTCAGTTTCGGAATTAGAGAATAGATAATTTTCTTCGCCTTTTCAACATTTTCCTCCATTACTCTTGTAACTTCGTCTGCCGTTACTGGTTTCTCTGCCCAAACATCATAGTCAGTTACCATGGCTAGAGTAGCATAGCACATTTCCAGTTCACATGCGAGGTTGACTTCGGGCACAAGTGTCATCCCTATGATGTCAGCCTTGAACACTTCTTTATATATTCTGCTTTCGGCAATCGTGCTGAACCTGGGACCTTCGATGCAAACATATGTCCCACTTCCATGAATTTTCACTCCAAGCTCTTCTCCATTTTTAATTAATCCGTGTCGAAGATACTCACAGAAAGGCTTTGCCATACTAACATGGGCGACTCTAGGTCCATCAAAGAATGTATATTCTCTCTTTTTAGTCATATCGATGAACTGATCGGGTACTACAAGATCACCGGGTCTATAGTCTTCCCTGAGGCTGCCAACAGCGCTCACTGATATTATGAGCTTTACACCAAGAGACTTCAACGCATACATATTTGCTTTATAGTTTATTTTGTGAGGAGGGATTCTATGTCCTCTTGCGTGTCTGGGAAGGAATGCTACTTTTTTTCCTCCTAGTTCCCCCACTATAACTGAATCGCTTGGCGAGCCAAAGGGAGTTGTGACCCAGATTTCTCTAGGATTGCTCAAAAATGAAGCATCATAAAGTCCGCTTCCACCAATTATTCCGATATCTGCTTTCACAGGTTGTTTAGTTCCCACTTTTTTTAACCACTCTTCCATGTTCATCATCCTATTCAGATTAAATTAAAATACAATGCATAGAATAAAACTTTCCTCTTTAATTCCTCTTTCTTTTGAAATTTTCTGCTTTAACATATTTTCTCATTTAGAAAAAGGGTTTCATAATAGTCAAATTTCATCTTACATGTTGTTATCGAAGAAATAAAGTTAAAATTATCTTCTACCTGTATATGCTGTGGTGAGAAAGATTGCCGAAGATTCCTGTTAAGTTAGTCACTTGGGATGATGTAGTGAGATGGAGCAAAGATCTTGCTGAAAAGATTAAAACCGATGGTTATACTCCGGATGTTGTCGTGGCAATAGCTAGAGGAGGGGTAGTGACAGCTCGACTGCTTTGCGACTACCTCGGGATTATAGATATGCTTTCTATAAAAGTCGAGCATTGGATAGAGACAGCTGCCCATGTTGAAAACGCTACGGTGAAATATCCATTTGAAGCTGACCTATCGAGAAAAAGGGTATTACTGGTAGATGACATTTGCGATACGGGAAAAAGCATAGAAGTGGCTAGGGATTACATAATTAGAACTTCAAAGCCATTAGAGATAAGGACAGCGACAATGCAGTACATAAGTCCTGTTTCAAAGTACAGGCCAGATTACTTCGCTGAAGAAGTTAAAGAGTGGTATTGGTATATGTATCCTTGGAATTATTATGAGGACTCAGTTAATCTCGTGAAAAAAATATTGCAGTCAGATGCGACTAGGAGCTGGAGGATATCGGATATAGAAGAGGAATTCAGGAAATCTTACGAGATAATCCCGCCAATACCAATTGAAGAGATAATAAAGGAGGGGGTAAGAAGAGGGGTCTTTTATTATACAGATGGAGAAGTTAAATTGAGAGCTCAATACCTTATGAGATGATCTTCAAATTTATTTTTCATAATTTTCTTAGTTTTATATAGGCTATGATGATCGACCTATTGCCGATGCAAGAATGTGAGGAACCGTGTGAGGTCTGAGCCTAGCGAAGCCGTTTCATTCTTTCAGATATTTTATATTCATCTGTGGAGCATTTCCTGCTTCACATTTTTCACGAGAGAAATTTTTTTGATATTCAAGACTACTTTGAGTTTCGAAAGTTTCATAAGAAGATTGGAATTCGACTCAGACATATATGAGGATTTTAAAGATATTGAAACTAAAAAGCCTCACCTATTAAGCGGAAAATAAGATAAACCTCAATGGATCCGGAATTCGAAATCTATATATTTTGTCATTACTATTAAATGTTTTGAAAATACCGAACAAACTGAACAATAGGGTGACAAAAATTGTCAGACATTGAACTTACTAGATTCTTTTTGAGGCTAGGATTTACGCTTTCAGCTGCAGTTATACTGAAGATTATCTTGAGCTCAAAGGTTCCGCTGACATTCAGAGAAATAGTTGAAAAAACTGGGTATGCCAAAGGACATGTTTCATATGCCCTTAAGCAACTTGAAGCTAGAAAAATAATCGAGAGAATATATGAAGGCAGGAAAGTGAAATTCAAATTGACAGAGAATGCTATTTCGCTCCTATTAATTGAACATCTTTCAGAAATGAAAAAATCGCTAGAGCCTATTGTTTCAAACACCGATATCATTGGAAAAGATAGAAATCTAACTATGCTAATTCAGCAGCTCAATGAAATCACTCTGGGTGAGAAGTAATTTGGAAAGGAGTTCTGAAAAGAATGAAGATCCCTTTCGCGCAGCTATTATAATCTTAAGAGATAAAGAGATCCCACAAGAAATAGCAAATGAATTACTTATTGAAGCAAGAAGAAGGGGGTTCCGTTTAGAAGTATTTGTATTTTCTGACCTAGATCCCCCGGATGAAGTCGCAATATTATTTCCTCTCATCAATCACAACCATAGCGTCACTCTCTCTATAATTACTAAGAAATTAGTTCCACATATCGGGGAAGAACTAACAGGTCGTGGCATTGACTTAGTGTACGTTGAAAAAAGTGTTAGAGAAAAAGTGAGGCTTGAATTAGAAAAAAGAGGCTTGAATCTAAAAATATTTGACGGAGGGACGAATGAACTTGAAGCCTGAAGTTATCATAACTACCGACAGAACGATGATGTCCAACCATCATAGAAAAGAGTTCTTGGGGTTCGTAGCTACTGGTCCTGCAATAGGTATGCCTGAAAAAATTTGGCTCTGGATCTCATCACCAAAGCCGAAAATTCTCGATGATGGTGAACCATTAGAAGCTCCGTATGGTCTTAGGAAAGTTGAAGCAGCTCTATTGAAAAGTGGGATAGAAACTAAAGTCGTAGATCCTGCTTATTTAAACCATTACATTGAAACAACGAAGGTCCTCATGATCGGACATCATGACTTCTTTGCTTACGGTCCTCCGAGCAACGAGTGGTGGCTACTTACAGGTAAAGAACCAATAAACAGAATAAGCTTTGCGAAGTTGATGGAGAGTCAAGCAATCCGTAGAATGAAGAAAAATGGTGTAAAAATAATAGTTGGTGGTCCAGCAGCATGGCAGTGGCTCTATGAACGAGAAAAATGGAAAAAGTGGGGGGTAGACAGTGTTGTCGATGGGGAATCGGAGAAAGTGATTGGAAAGCTAGTTGAGAGGGCACTGAATGGAGAAGAAATCCCAAGCTATGTCTATGTGGGCATCAAAGATGTACCATCTTTAGAGGAGATCCCTGAAATTGTCAAACCCAGCGTCAATGGATTGGTGGAGATAATGAGGGGATGTCCTAGAGGATGTCGTTTCTGTAGTGTTACCTTGAGACCCCTTCGTTTTATTCCCCTAGAAAAAATTGAGAGAGAAATGCTAGTCAATGTTAAAGCTGGCATAAAGTCAGGTCTCCTACATAGCGAAGATGTTCTTCTCTATGGAGCTGATGGAGTGAAGCCAAAAGAGGAGCCGATCATGAAGCTCCATGAAATGGCTCTAAGACACGTTGAAGATTTGGGGTGGAGCCATGCAAGTATGGCTGCTATAAGGTATGCACAAGAGAAGTACAAACTCATATCAAAAATTATGGAAATGCTTAAAACAAAGCAAGACTTTCTGGGAGTAGAAGTTGGGCTGGAAACAGGGGGGCTAGAACTTGCTAAGAAGATAATGCCCGCGAAATCAGCTCCATACCCTGTAGAGAAATGGCACGAAACAGTGGAAGAGGCAATGAAAATTATGCATGAAAATGATGTAATACCTGCTGTCACGTTGATAATAGGGATGCCTGAAGAAACAGAGGAAGACCTCTTACAAACGCTTGAGCTTTTAGACAAAATTAAGGGTTATAGAAGCCTGATAGTTCCCATGATGTTTGTTCCAATGGGAGCGCTAAAGAACAAAGAGTTTTATAAAAAAGAGATGATAAGAGATCTCCACATACAGGTTCTTTACAAGACATATCGACATTCGATTTATTGGGCAAAAGAAATAGTGAGGAAATCCTACCTAAAATCTCCTACTTATCTACCTCTAAGAGGAGTTCTCGAATTCTTTATGTGGTACGTAGAGAACAAAGTCGAAAAAATTGTCAAGGAATTGCCAACATTGAGATCAGCCTGACTCTTAACTTTAAAGCAATCCACAGCTATGAACTTAGAAATTCAATGAAGGGAGCCATGAGTTGTAGTCGCCCAAAGGGGCCTGAAGATGATGATATTGGTTCCATTTATATTATGTTTTCCTGTTGGCAATGAAGCAAGGTGAAGCTTGATATAAAGTTATGCCGAGCACTGTGAAAACCGTACTTGCTCTCTCGGATTTTTCGCTATAATTTTTTAACTAAATACTAGACAAGGCTTTCAAAAATTCAGATTTGTGCGGGATCGATGTAGAAATATTCTCAAGTACTTCGATTGCTGCGTTTCTTCCTTCCCCTTCAAAGACTTCGTACTCCTTTATAGCATCCTTAAGCAAAGGAACTTCTATGCCGGTTATTGCCGAATAAGTTTCAATATACTTATCTTTTTTTCCTAAGTAATCTTCAAGCGATTTCACATATAGTTCAGCTATCTTATCTTTCATTTTGTTTCCCAAGATATTCGAGATTCCTAATGAACAACACAGTTCATTTTTAACTATCCCTTCAAAATCAATTCTTCTAAAACCCATTTTTTCCAGAAATCTGAATATTGGATGCCATGTTACGACGTACCCCTTTTTTCTATGTGCTTTTCGGAGAAGCTCGTCTATTGAAGAATAGTATGATATCGTGTCGGAATATATGATTCCCCTTTTTAGGGCCACGCTTCTTATATAATCCATCGTGCTCATCTTACTAGAATGCACTACTTCCCCTCCTTCTTTATACATTATATTATAGCCTTTCCCCATACCCTTAGCAATAATGGTATAGCTTTCAAACAATGGAAACATGAGTAGCTGCCCTACAAATGGAGAGATTGAAAGGTCGATTGAGCCATGAGCAAGAGAGTCGGTTGCTTCGATACCGTCGCTGAAGACCTTTACTTCAATTTCTAACCCTGCTTCTTTGAGTCTTTTCAAGAAATATCCTAGAAAGAGATATTCGCTAGAATATACTATTCCTAGAGAGATCTTTTTCTTCTCACCACTTCTTTCTATCTCTGAAATTCCACTCGGAACATAGACAATTTTGCTTCTTCCTACTTGCCTCCTTCTAATTAGCCCCTCCCTTTCAAGTTCAGCTAGTATTTCACTGACTCTCGATTTCGATGCTGTCAGACTCTTATGTATAAACGATTGGGGAACAGCATTACCCTGAATAGTCGATAGAAGCTCAATTATTCTATCTCTTAGTTCTTTTTCTGTCATGGTCTCGAAAATTTAATATATCTTTTCTTATTTTAATATTTGTCGAACATATGTTCGGTGACTAAATTGAAGAGGCTTTACATCGCCTCCAGCATTTTTGTTCTAATTTTATTTTACATCGTACCATACCTATTCTTTAGAAACGTGAAAGATATAAAACTGCTCCTTTTCTGGACTCTCTCTGCCATTTTATGGATAGGAGTTTCTTTGTTAACAGTATGGAGGTTGAGAATGGAGTGAGCCCATTCATTCTATATTTCGTTCTATATGCTTTAGCAGGAACAGCAATTGCTCTCTTATCCAGAAGAGCGAGAATTAAGAGCTCCCTTGACTATTATATCGGTGGAAAGAGATTTGGAGGGATTCTAGCTGGAGCAACATATGCTGCTACCACCTATAGTGCTTTCATGATGATAGGTCTTGTTGGTATGACTTATGCGACAGGGGCTGGAGCCCTGGGATTTGAGCTCTCCTATCTCATCTCAACGGTGATTATTCTCTCGACTTTCGGGTTCGAAGTGTGGAAACTCTCTAGATATAGAAAGTGGATTTCTCCATCTGAAATGATAGGCGATCTATACGATTTTCCTTTACTTTCAAAGATGGTTTCCCTTATCTATTTGTTTGCGATGGTTCCATATATAACAGCACAAATTGAGGGCCTAGGAGTTATATTTCAATTGGGGGGTATGAGTTATGAGAGTGGTATATTAGCTTCTGCTATTATAACAGCAATATGGATAGCTCTTGCAGGTATTTGGAGCGTTGCTACTACAGACCTTTATAATGCTTTCATTATGCTAATAGGCGGTTTTTTATTTTTCTTCTCGGTCCTGTCGGTAGCTACTGGGTCAAATTCTCTTTCAGAGGTTTTGAGTATTTTGGGTGAAAGAGGGTTCTTAGGTATTACACAGTTTTGGAGCTTTCCAGTATTTTTATCTTATTCGCTTCCCTGGATTTTCTTTGCTGTGACGAATCCTCAAGTACTCTCCAGACTCTTCATACAAAAAGATGAACGCTCTTACAAGATCAGTGTCACTTTCTTCGCGTTTTTTGGAATTCTCTATACAATCCTTTCAGTATCAATCGGATTTCTTGCTAGATATTTAGCAATAGAAGGTAGCATACCCTCAAATCTCGGTAGTAACTATGTCACTCCCGCTCTCCTCTCCAGAATAAGTTCAACGATATCAGCTATAGTTGGTGTTTCCATTATCGCCGCAGCAGTTTCAACAGCTGATGGTATAATACTCTCTTTATCGAGTTCTTTATTCAGGGATCTTCTTGGACTGAGAGAAAAAAACACACTTTTTACTGCTACAATTGATGTTCTACTAACAGCAGTGGCTTCGTTTCTCGCGTATTTGAAACCCGCATATATAGTAGAGCTTTCTGTCTTAACATCGGTTCTTCTACTTCCGTTGGCTCCAATATCGATATTTGGTATATGGTTGGAGAACAAAATAGGAAGATTTTCAAAAATTTCTAGCGGAATTTCTCTTGTATTTGGTATAGTAGTAGCACTCATTGGCCTCTATTTAAATGGTGCGAACAAGATCTTTACTTCTTTAATACTTGGACTTCCTCTATCGGCATGGGTTATTCTTATTTCAACGGCAATTTTAGGCGTCGGAATCATACTTGACTTGACCATTCGGAAAACAAGTATTAGCTTTAAATCATAGAAATGAAGATAATAACTTGAATTTAAATTATTTATAAGACAGAGGAAGAACTTTAATGCCAAGATGGATGCGTGGATATGGAAGGTGTAGAGGAAGACCTCCCATTGAAGTAAAATCAAGATTGAACATTGAAGATACAATATTTCTTCCCGTGAAGGGAGTTAGTGGACTTAGTCAAGCTGATATTGTGGAAATTTATGACTATGAAATCGAAGCAATGAAACTAATTCATATTGATGGTCTTTCCACGGATGAAGCTGCGAACCTGATGAATGTTTCAAAAGCCACTTTCTGGAGGATACTGGAATCCTGTAGATTCAAAATAGCAGACGCTCTCTCATCTGGAAAACCAATCAAACTTGTTTCAAAGAAACTCGATAAAAATAATGAGTAGAGCAGGCATTGAGATGTCGGAATTATAATGATAAACTAACAAATAAGCGATATTGATGTTATTTGATTATACAATGAAGTTTGAAAGCTAGATTCCTTTTAAGCTTGGTGAATCACCTCATATATATTTCATTGGTGCGACTTTCGCTGGACTGATACTCATAATAATAGGGATATCAGTTATACTGCTTGATGCGACCACAAACTCCTCCTAACTCGTGTCAGAATTGATAAAAGGAACGATTATCTAATTTTCACAGAAAAATAAATAATATTTTTTAAATAAACAAGTAAAAGATATATATAGCAAAAAAGAACAAATAAAAATATAAAATCTTTTATTATAGAAAAAAGATTAAAAACTGCTGTCAGGAGGGTTTTGAGGGTTGGAAAAGTATCAAGAAGTTTTCTCTTGTTTTGATTTGCTTGAACTGGAGACATATAGGCTTTACAAAAATCTACATGCGCGAATGTTAATAGAAGATCCGAGGAGGGGTCCCATCCTTTTCATTGCTCTCGATTCATATAAACACCATCTCATATATCGAGAGCTCTCAAAAAAAGCTGAACTCGGAGAAAGAAAGTGTGCAGAAATACTTGGAGAAATATACTCTCATTCATTGAGAAGTACAAGGCATCTGAGAAAGAAGATTTCGAAGATAGATCAATTAAAAGAAAAGGAACTGAAGGAAATCCTCAATGAGCTCATGTCCTATGAAAAGAGTGTCTATGAAGAAGCCATGTCAAAAACATTGATTGGATTTATTAAAGAAGAAGCGAAGGGAGAGTACAGGGAAATCCTAAAATTTATTGAGGAAGATGAGAAAAGACATGAAAGTATATTAAAAGAATTGATCGAGCTATTCTAAATGAGACTTCAATAAAATCATGGGGTTTTTAGATACTTGTTGAACCATTCTACAATTTCTCTGAGCCTCTCCATCCTATGTTTTGGCTTTCCGTTGCGAGATAGATCGTGATTCTCTCCTGGGAATATCACAAGTTTAGTAGGTACCCCCTTCAGCTTTAACGCTGTAAATAATTGGATAGCTTGGTCAAGCCAGCACCTATAATCCTCATCAGAGTGTAAAATGAGTGTTGGTGTCTTAGCATTCCCAATGTATTTGAGTGGAGATGAGTCCCATAGTTTTTCGAAAGATTTCTCCTCCCAAAGCCTCTGTCCAAGCCTTCCAATTATTTGATCTTCGGCAAAATAGAAACCAATATCTGTAGTTCCATAGAAGCTGAGCCAGTTGCTTATGGATCTTTGCGTCACAGCAGCCTTAAACCTATCCGTATGAGTTATTATCCAATTAGTCATAAATCCTCCGTAGCTTCCTCCAGCCACACCAATTTTTTCGGGATCTATGAATCCATACTTTTCCAAAGCAGTATCCAGGACTTCCATCAAATCTAAGTAGTCTCTAGTTCCGTACTTGCCTCTTATATCTCTGAATTCTTCGCTATACCCTGTACTACCCCTTGGATTCGAATAGATCACAACGAATCCGGCATCCGAAAGAACGTGGAACTCATGAATGAATGATTCTCCGTAAGCAGTGGCTGGTCCACCATGGATATAGAGGATCGCTGGATATTTTTTACCATATTCAAATCTAGCAGGTTTCAAAATAAAAGCATCAATTATCTCTCCATCGCTTGCTTTTACAGAAAATCTCTCCGGTTTCATTAATTTCGCAGTTCTCAGAAGAGAATCATTGAAAGATGTGACTTTTCTCAGATCTCCACCTTTCAGCAGATATAGCTCTGGAGGAGTAGTAGAGCTCATTATCGTTGAAGCGATGAGATCTCCCATCATAGAATAATCTTCTACAGTGAAATCACCTTCGATTACTGGTGAAATGCCATTTTTCTCATTCCATTTATAGAGGGCGACTTTATATCCCATCATTAGAGGGAAGTAAATGTTCTCTCCATACCACTGAATCTTTTGTCCGCTACTGGGACCTCTTACATCGGAATTCATGGCATTCGCTACATCCCTGTCTGGAATTCCCAGCTCTTCCATTTCCGCAGTCCTCAAATCTAGAATCCAAAGTCTCATGTGCCCTGCGAGTCCTCTTGATAGATCGCTTCCCCTGAAAACTATCTTAGTACCAGTTGGAGACCATGCGAAGTCCTCTATAGACATATTTCCTCTAGTCAGTTTCTCTTCCCTGCCTGAATCTGGGTCGAAGATATGTATGTCGCTTATGTATGGCCTTGATCTGTCCGTTGAAGAGATATAGGCTATTTTCTTACCTGCTGGTGACCATCTCGCATAGGAAATATCCTCTTTCGCATCTACTTCAACTTCTCTCAAGTTACCAGAGAGAAAATCAACAACGAATAACCTCGATAACCTATTATAAATGAAGCCAATTCCATTGAACCATATTGGTATGTTTTCTATATGTTTGACGTCCTTTTCAACTTCTCCTTTACTGCTTATAAAGAGGATTTCCTTTTCATCTGGACTCCAGCTTATGCTGCTTATTCCTCCTTCTGTCTTTACAACCACTCTAGATTGTCCACATGATTTTATATCGATGACCCTAAGCTCGAATGTCGGTTTCCCTTGTTCCTCAGTTCTCCTCACGAAAGCAAGGTACCTTCCACTGGGGCTCCAAGTGGGGCTCGTATCAGAAGGACCTTCTGTAAGTTGATAATAACTATCTTCAGTGATATTATATAGCCATATAGAAGAGTTGTATTTATCCTCTTTAGTCGATATTCTTGTTACAACGAATGCTACTTTTCTTGATGCTGGTGAAATTTTAGGGTCAGAAACAAGAACCAGTTTCTCAAGATCTTCTATTTTTAAACCCAAGTGCTATCACTTCCTTTTTAAAATCTATCTTTTAAAGCCTTCTAATTTTAAAATAATAAAAACTTTTATTGCAATCGAAATGAAACATCAACTTAATTACCCAACATATAGCTTACTTCTATTGGTGAAAACTAGTGGAAGAGCATCACGAATCCGGGGAAGTAGTATACATATGTGCCAGATGCGGAAGGGAACTCAGACCACAGGATTTTGAGCTCCTTCATAGTATAAAGTGCGTTTACTGTGGAAGCAAGATAGTTTATAAAATGAGGAAACCATATGTAAAGAGGATAAAGGCTGTTTAACTCTCTATTTTAGAGCTCTCATATTTTATGATAGACTCTATTACTATTTTGGCAGCAAGCGAAGTTGTGGCTTCCCCGCAATCTCTCAATGGATTTACTTCTACTATATCCATACCAACTAGCTTTTTCCCTATCAGAGAGTAGACCATTTCTACGATTGTATGAGGATCGAGCCCTAGAGGCTCTGGAGTACCTACTCCAGGGGCGAATCCGGGATCTACGACATCCATATCGAAAGATATATAGACGCATTCGGTGTTTTCTGCCATCTTAATGATCTTTTTGACTGCTTCTGCTAAACCATACTTCCAGATCATCCTGCTCGTGAATATCTCCATTCCCTCTTTTTTTGCGAAGCTAAGTTCTTCGAGAGTCACAGCTCTCGTCCCAACAAATGCGAACTCTGCTGATGGGACATTCTCCCATACTCTCCGCATTACTGTGGCGTGATTCAAATTAGAACCCAAATATTCTTCTCTCAGATCGAGGTGAGCATCAAAGACAACAATGAGACATTTCGACGATAGTATGTCAGCAGCACCAAGTGTAATTGTGTGTTCTCCTCCTAGGATTATAGGAATTCTTCCCTCTCTCTTCAAATCAGAAAGGCTCTCCGATATGAGTTCTAGACTCCTCTTGATATCGCCCGGGTAAAGGACGAGGTCTCCTTCGTCGTAGAAACTGAACTCTGTTAAATCCCTCTGCGATATGAAAGAATACCACTCGAGGCTTTCAGCAACTCTTCTTATATGCTCTGGAGCATAGACTGTTCCAGGAGCATGTGAATTAGATATATCTAAAGGGGCTCCTAAAATACTCACCGAAGAATCCTCTCTCTTCGTCTGAAAATTGGCAAATGGGAACTTTCTATCGATCCTCAGCCTCCATGACATGGTTATAGCACCAATTTTTTAATGCTCATCGCTGAGTTAATAAAGTAGGGTTCCGCAATTATGGCAATTCAGAAAGTTATAGATTCAAAAACTTCTTTGGAAAGAGATGGATACACCGTAATTACAAAAGTGGAGCCACCGGCTGAACCAGAGAGAATAGCAGCGACTTTTTCCGAACTGTATCCAGAGCTTCTAAATTCAGGCGATGAAGTTACGTCTTCTATAGCTTCATCAAAACCATATTCTCACCAACTGGAGGCTATGGATGCGATATCTTCAGGACTCAACCTGATAATGATATCTGGGACTGGCTCAGGAAAAACTGAAGCGTGGGCACTTCCAGCACTCAGAATGTCTCTACAGAGAAAATTTTTTAGAACCATTGCTATATATCCCACTTTGGCATTAGCAGAGGACCAAATAAAAAGGATATCTTCTTACGGAAAAGCCTTTGGAATCGAAGTCTTAAGGCTCGATTCACCAAGTAGAGAAGAAATCAGAAAGTCTGAGGGAAAGTCGGGAATAAGGAGAAGAATAGCAGCAAGTAGAGTTCTTTTGACAAATCCTTCCTATCTGATGTCAGAATTAAAAAAATACATGGTAGAGAGGGATAAAAGCATATTGGAGCCTTACTTCAGTAATGTGAATCTCATTGTGATTGATGAGTTCGATTTCTACGATCCTAGGAGTGTAAGCCTTCTCCTCGGCATGATGCAACTAATTTCGGATACAGCAGAAAATCGCCCGCAAA
>POCB01000173.1 GCA_002899805.1 Fervidicoccus sp. | reverse complement strand
CAGACGTATTCGAGTTCTTCAAGGCACTCGGGGAGTCTCTCATAGTTATTGGAGTAATTCTTTCGATAGCCATGAAGGAGATAAGCATGATCCCAGTAATCATACTAGGGATATCATTCATAGAGCTCTACCTAGTTGCGGAGATGAGACTGCTAGAGACAGTGCTGATATTCATAGCCACAGTAGTCGCGTCAGCAATAATATCAGTAATGGCACCAGTCATAGGAGCAGTATCTCTCCTCGCCGCCATCATACCAGCCTTCATAGTGATCATTCTAGACAAAATAGGTGAGAGAAAATGAGCGTCGTGAAACTACTCACAGCAATAGGAGCAGTATGCGGGTGGAAAACAGTAGTAGACCCAACACTAACAACACTAGTGAACCTGATGAAGACATGCGCGACCCTAGGATACAACGACCTAGTCATCCTAACACTAACACTAATCGGATCCGGAGAAAGCGTCTACCCAGCATTCTTCCCACTACCACCAGGCATGGTTAAGAGAATAGAGAGAATATGGATCGGCGCCGGGGCAGAGATAGAGGATCTAGTGAAGATAGACGGAGTATACGCAGTGCCAGTAACCGTGAAGAGAAGATACGTGACATCAGCAAAAGAAATGAGTAGCATAGAGATAGAGAAAGACATACTGGCGGCGGCATTCGTGTACATAGAGTACGTAGACTACGGAGACAAAACAAACAAGAGAGGATACTGGATACTGAAAACAGCCGGAGACCAAACAATACCCTACACAGTCATAGAGGCATCAGAGACAGCGGTAAAGAAAGCAGAAGAGATGATCACAGAAACAAGAAGCGTGAAAGAGATAGCGATAACGAGAATAGCAAAGAAACTCGGAGACAAACCAGACCCAGACGCATACATAGACGACATAGACTACATATTCAGAAAACTAACAGAGGAAAAAGACGAGGAAAAAAGAAGAAGAATAAGAGAAATAGCAGAGAGAGAAGGATACAGAATAACCACAGAGAGAGAAAAAACATTCAGAACAGAAGAAGAATAGTAACTCAGAACCCATCGTGGCGAATTAGATCCCTCTAAGGATTTTTCTGTGATCGCACATTTAACCACAAATTTGTGGAGTAATCAGGTGGGGTCATCAATACTCTTGGTGGGATCTTCTACGCCGGGAGGATCTCCCATTTGCTTTTTTCAATTAATTCCTTTACTAACTGCTTCTTTATTTCGTCATGGATCCCTCTGCTCCACATAATGTATTTAGATACGGCTTCTCTGATGTCTAGTGAAGCACTTATACTAATAGATCTAATATAGTTGAACGCAAGACCCATACGAAATGAGTATACTGAGCACTCATCCCCGTGTCCTACATCACATGATATAGCAACTACATCTCTTATAAACCACTTACCATGGTCATATGCGCCGACCACCACAAGAGACACCTTTCTCCTATCAACCACAGCCTTGGATGAGGAGAATGCGTATTCATCACCTAAGCTATTCTTAATCACAAACTCAGGCTCAGGAAGATCCCTGAGCCCAATGAACAGAGACTTGTAAAAAATCTTATACTTGGGTATTACCTCGGAAAGTTTCTCTCCTACAATTGCATTAATACTATATGTAAATATTTCATCATTGCGGATATCCCTGACAGCAAACAGATAAATGTCTCGGATCACAACAACTTTGTCATTGATGAAGAAGTTGCTCTCGCCAGAACATGTACTGTAAAGACCTGGTATAGTGTCGCCATTCAAGATCTCGTCTCCGTAGATCTTTCCGAGAAAATTAATGAGAGTAAACTCTTCCGAGCATTTAGCTATCTCAATGAGCCTGACCGCGTTCGGGCTCCCGGTGGAAACAGCTCTCTCGAGAAGCCTTACGAATCCACCAAACCTCTCACCAACAAATTTCTCAGCCTCCTCTTCACTAGAGGCTGAGAAAGAGTCAAAGGCCTCATAACCCATCTTCACAGTATATCCCGAGGAGCTTCTCTCAACAACGAGAGGAGCAATAAAAACTTTACCCGAGCGAGAATGAGGATCGAGACAGTAGATAGAGATAACATAGATTGTTGCGTCACCAACAGATCCCTTAATCGTGCTGTTCCTCTCGAAGAGCCTAATGATCCTCTTCAAGTCCTTGTCCTCATCCAGGCTACTCAGGTGATAAACTCTTTTCCAGTCGCGAGACTCGAGGAAACGATACAATTTTTCACGGATCTCATCAAACTTGTCGCATGAAACCTCCTTGAAGACAGTCACTTATTGTTCACGCCCAAAAACATTTTTATTCTCTATCCCTAATAAGGAAACATGGGGTGTTTATGGGGGATAAGTACCTGGGTATCGAGAAGCTCGCTGAGTACGCTGGCTACTTGTTTAATGCTAGTTTTGACCCGAGCAAGAGAGAAGAGATCTATGAAAAGATAGGTGAGAAAGCCGCTGGAGCC
>POCB01000113.1 GCA_002899805.1 Fervidicoccus sp. | reverse complement strand
TATGGTCTGGGGATCTTAGGGTTCTAAGACTTTATAACTAAAAGCCTAGAGTCTACAAAACCTAAAACTAAGCCCAACCCTATAATGAAAAAATAAGAAATTTACTTATGATTTACTATTTTTATATAGTTTCTTCGCCTGACCTCCTCCCCGCCCTAGAGGGCGAGGCTTTCAGTTGTCAGTATTTATTGGCTAAGGACATTAACTTATTGGAGGAGAAAAGTGACTGCTTTCAAGGAGGTTTCTAAGAAGGAGTTTGATGAGATAAGAGAAGTGATAAGTCGCTTCATAGAGTCTCACTACTGGATAAGAACTTTTCGTTTGAGGAACCTTGATGATGATAAGGATTTGAAGAGGGTCATTGAGCTCTTCGAGGAGAATAGCACGATTAAGGGATCTGTGAATAACGCAACCATATATATTATCCCAATATACTACTATGATCCTCGTTCTCGCTACGGTGAGATCTATATTGCTTCTCTTGTTATCAAGAGAGACTTCTCGGGATATACTGTGAAGATAGGCCACTGGGTTTCCCTATCATTTCAAGCTTCCAGCGAAGAGGAGGCTAAGAGTATTGTTGAGGAAAAGATTGGTGGCTTCACGAGGCTTATTGAGAAAGCTTTATCAATTAAGCACACGCTGACAACTAAGCTCGCTGAGCTGGCTGATTGCCCGAAGGAGACTATGTTAATTGCTCTTCTCTACAGGTTCTATGGGGACGAGGTCTTGAGTGACGACACTATACCAGGTATACATGACACATGCTCTCTCAAAACCGGCTTCTTCATCAATGACAAAGTTATTGTGATCCCAAGCATAGGTCTGTGGGTGGTTAGAGACACCAAAAGCAACAAGATATTTAGAATTTATGCATCACGGTTTGCTGAAGTTTCTTCTGAGGAGAAGATCTTCTATGATGCCTTGTTCAGAGGATATAGGGATCTTCTTGAGCCCGAGGCTATGGTGAAGAGCGAATTGGGTGCTGAATACATGTTCTCATCCTCTGAGACTGTGGTTGATGGGAAGAATGTGTCTTTGGTGGCGATCGGGGGATATGACCCAGAGGAAAAGAGCTGGAGATACCTGGATGATATATTCGCGATAACATGTGGCGTGTCAGTCGAAGATAAATGCTCAGCATACTCATTTTATCAAAAAAACATCTTTGAAGACATGAGTGAGATGAATAGATATATTTTCTCAGGTATTGAAGAAGCTGTGCTTGGGCTCATCTTTAGTAGCAGAAGGATCCGTGAAGAAACTAAGAGACGTGTAGCAGAAGATAGAGTCAAAAAACACACATGGGAGGTTCTCCCAGCGTAGTAGATCCCACCAAGGATCTGCGTGAGAGACCTCGGTGAACCACAAATTTGTGGAGTAAGTGTTTTTAGTCGGTGTTAGGGCAGTTTGATGACTTAAATATACGTATACGTATACATGTTACATGGGTGTTTTGTGTGGGTGATGAGGTGGTTCCTGTTAAGCGTGGTGATGACTTGTTGAAGAGTGAGCCTGCCGAGCTCTGTGATAAAGATAATAGCCAAGCTAAGATAATTGCTGAGGCCGTGAAAAAGCTCTTTGAGTTGGAGAGAGAGGAGAGAGACATACCCGTTAGGATCGAGGGCGCTCTAAGACAATTACTGGCCGAGCGAGAGAGCTAGTAGCTATAGGAGATAAGCTCGACGTAGATGATCCGCCTGATTACACCACAAATTTGTGGTTAAGCGTGTGATCACGGAAAAACCTGGTGGGATCTTCTACGCCGGGAGGATTTCCCACTCACGTTCTTTGGCGAGTTCCTTTGCCATCTCTCCTTTCGCTTTTCTAGGGATCTTTTCGTTTCTGAGGAGGTATTTAAGGAATTCTTCTTTGGGGCCGATAGAAGCTTGCTTCTTCATCTCAGTTATGTCGTCGGTGACTTCGTCAAAACGGAATGAGTATACTGAGCATTTATTCTCTGTAGACTTGTCACATGTTACTGCAAATACTCTAGAAATACGCCACTTCTTATATCCAGGATCGTATTCACGGATCATTACTAGAGACATCTTTCTCCCATCAGCGTCAGTCTCGAATGAGGAGAACGCGTATCTATTGCCCCGTCTATCCTCGACCACAGCCTCTGGCTTCAGAAGATCTCTGTATCCTCTGAACAATGCGTCGTAGAAGATCTTTTTCTCGGGGGAAATCTCGTAGAATCTCCTTTCTCTATAATCGTATTTGAATATCTTGTTGCTTCTAATATCTCTGACGACCCACAGATCCTTGTCCGGGACAACAATGACTTTGTCATTGATGAAGAACCTGGTCTCGCCAGAGCACACGCTGTGGATCCCGGATATCGTCTCGGTGTCATTCAAGATATCGTCTCCGTAGAGCTTGTAGAGAAAATTGATTACCTTGGCTTCGTGAAAGCAATCAATCAACTCAGCGAGCTTGGTCGCTAGTGGA
>POCB01000072.1 GCA_002899805.1 Fervidicoccus sp. | reverse complement strand
TCCATCTATTTCCCTTTCATTCTCGATTCCAGAAAATCTGAGCATTTCGATAAATATAACCAGGCACACTTATCTCTATGGAGTGCAGGTTCTCGACAAGCTCACGAACTCCCCAGCAACTGGGATCTTCAGAGTTGAAATTACTGATACGAAAGGAGAGAAACATGCTGGGACTACTGACTATCAGGGCATTGCTTATATTCCAATTGATGATGTGGGAAACATGAGCATATCAATTGTCCCATTAGACGAAAAAACTTCAAAAATTTACAATCCGGTAACGGTATATTCTGACGTGTCATTTCAGATGGTGAAACAGATATATCTAGATAGGAAGAACTATACTTTATCATTGAATGTCATTGACCTAGATACTAACATTCCGGCTTCTGGTGCTACTGTCAAAATAGCTTCATATTCAGTTGTGCTCGGTCCCAATGGAACACTAGTATTCGTACTTCCAGCGAACAACTATGTAATTACCGTTCAAGGAGGAATATATACAACCATACAGAAGACAATCTCATTATATGACAATACGACAACTTCAATTGGAGTAAGAAGAATTATGGGAACTCTCACAGTGAGGGTCATACAGTCTGGAGGAACTCCGATATCGAATGCTTACGTCCACATTGACGGAATAGATAATGTGAATACTTACACTTTTATAACCGATTTCACTGGAGAAGTAACGGCGAACCTTCCCCTTGGTCTCTATAGGATAACAGTTTCTGCCCCAGACTATGTTACATATGTTGGAGTATGGAACATCTCCTCGATTGCTCCCCAAATGATTGAGGCTAGAATGAACTACACGTTAGGTGGTTACTTTAAGGCATATGGGATATATATTTTAATCATAGTTGTCGCTGCTATACTGATATTATACATGAGGAGATATGTCAGAAAGAAGCTCGACCTCCTCGCTCAGAAAGAGCTAGAAGAGGAGGTGTTCTGATTGCCTTCTTTGAAGCTAAGAAAGGAGAGAAAAGAAGAGAAGGATAAAGGAGAAACTCAAAAGGATAAAACAGAAGGCTCTATTTTGTTTGAGAAGCTCTTTGAAGAGGGCGTAACGCTGTATCACATGCAAAGAGCAGGAGGAGCTACTTTTATTGAAATAGGGCCCAACTATAAAGAAGTTGAGAGGTACCCTTTGAACCCTCCTTGGGCATATGCCAGAATCCTTTTCAATAAAGAGAATGGAACCTATCTCTATGCCATAGATGAGGTGGGGCTTTCTCCTTTAGAGAGGAAAATATATGGTATTCTGATGAACATAATGATTCACGAACTTCAGCCTCCTCCCAGCGGAGTCGAAATAATGCAGTACTTCAGAGAGAAAGCGAAGGAGATACTCAGGAAGTATGCTATAAGGATGGGGAGGACCCCCGGAGTATCTTGGGCTAAGATGATGTACTATATAGAAAGGGACGTAATCGGCTATGGATACATAGATCCTCTCATGAAAGATCCCTTTATAGAAGACATCTCATGCGATGGAGTTGGGAAACCTATTTATGTATGGCATAGAAGCTATGAAAGTCTTCCCACAAACATAAGAATAGATGATGAGGACGCTCTTGATAGCTTTCTAGTAAGACTCTCTCACATGGCAGGAGCTCACATCAGTGTGGCATTTCCAATCGTTGATGCGATACTTCCAGGTGGACATAGGCTTGCTGGGACGTTCAAAAAAGAGGTCACTACTAAGGGATCCACATTCACTATCAGGAAGTTCAGAGAGGATCCGATAACGCTCGTAGATATGATTGGATGGAAGAACCTCTCAGAGGAAATGGGAGCTTATCTCTGGATGATGCTTGAGCATAAGATGACAGGCCTCGTTCTAGGTGTTACAGGTTCTGGAAAAACAACTGCTCTTAATGCGATAGCGTCTCTTATAAGACCTTCCATGAAGGTTGTGACTATAGAAGATACACCAGAGCTCAGATTGCCCCTTGAAAACTGGGTTCAGCTTGTTACGAGACAAAGCTATGGGATAGGAACGGAAAAAATTGGAGAAATCAACTTATTCGATCTCATAAAGGTCAGCTTGAGATATAGACCTGATTACATCATAGTTGGAGAGGTGAGAGGGGAAGAAGCCTATGCTTTGATGCAAGCGGTAGCTACAGGTCATGGGGGGTTGACGACACTACACGCCGAAAATGTCATTCAAGCTGTTAATAGGCTGACGAGCGAGCCAATGAATACTCCGAAGAGTTTTATTCCGTTTTTGAACTTCGCTCTTGTCACTAAAAGGCATATGATAATTGCTCCCGATGGTAGCTTTCAGATAGTTAGAAGGATTACAAATCTTTGGGAAATAAATGATTATGGGGACTACGTGGAGATCTTCAAATGGGATCCTTCAGAAGATGTCCATAGAGCAGAAATATCTAAGAGTACAATGTTGAAGAAAATAGCGGAAATTAGAGGAAAGGACTGGAACTGGAT
>POCB01000041.1 GCA_002899805.1 Fervidicoccus sp. | reverse complement strand
TAGATATATAAGTAAATTTACTTGGAAAAAATGTAGTAATAATTATATAAAGTAATACCCCAAACTTATCTTTCTTGTCTGATCTTCTCTATGACTTCCTTCGCTCTTTTGAAGGTCACATTACCCTCTTTCTCGAGGATTTCCGCTACCTTTTCAGCCTCTTCATATGAAGCTCCCGCCATCACTGCAAGGCTCTTGGCATGCAGCTTCATGTGTCCTCTCTGAATCCCTTCCGATACTAGTGCCCTCAGGGCTGCTAAGTTCTGCGCTAGACCCACTGCTCCCATCACTTGGGCAAGCTCCCTTGAAGAGGAAACTCCTAAAATCTTCAGTGAGAGTTTGGCGAGAGGGTGAACTCTCACAGTTCCTCCAACAGTCCCCACAGCTAGTGGCATTTCGAGCGTCCCTACGAGATCTCCTTCTGGAGTAGTTTCCCATTTCGATAGGGGGATGTATCTGCCTGTCCTTGAAGCATAGGCATGTGCTCCAGCCTCAATCGCTCTGTGATCTTGGCCTGTTGCAAGAGCAACCGCTATTATCCCGTTCATTATTCCCTTGTTGTGTGTAGCAGCTCTATAAGGATCTGAGAAAGCTATAGCAGAGGCCCATTCGATCCTTTCAGCTATATCTCTTCCTCCTATATCTTCAGACTTGACATAGCCTCTCACCCTCACTATCCTTCTATCCGCTAGGTTGCTCAATATTCTCAGTACAGCTCTCCCCCCAGTGATATCCTCAAGCCGAGGGGCTATTTTCTCGCACATTGTGTTAACAGCATTCGCTCCCATTGCATCAAGTACGTTAACGAGGATGTGCACAGCAATGCTCTTTCCTTTTTCTGTATCGAGAACCCTCACTTCGAGGTCCTTTGCTCCACCTCCCAAAGAAACGAGTACCTGATCGGAAGAATTGGCAAGTTCCAATATTTCCTTCTTCCTCTCGAGTATCATTTGAGCTTTGTAATCTGGGTTTGTTACACCTATAAGATGGATCTGTCCAATCATTATTGGTTCGGTGGCAATAGAGATTATCCCTTCCCCTTCCCTCATCAACCTCGCAGCATTGGAGGCGGCAGCAACTACGCTCGGCTCCTCTATAACCATTGGCACTAGATAGTCTTTCCCATTTATTCTGAAGTTAGGTGCAATCGCATATGGGTAAGACATGGCGCTGACGACGTTCTCAATCATTGTCTCGGCAACTTTGCTTTCCATTGCCCCCCATTTGTCCAGAAGCTCGATATCTTCATTGTTGAGATTAGAAAATTCTGCTAGTATTTTTATCCTTTCTTCTCTGCTCAGCTTATGGAACCCCTGTATCCTGGACGATTTACCTGTCGATGTATCCATATCAATCACACCATTCATTTAAAAAACTTTGTCTCTATTAATTCGTTTCATATATTAAACAGTTACATCAAGCAACGATTTTCTTTTCTTCTTTCATCCTCATGATGAAGCTTTCCAATACATCTCTCAGAGTAGGTCTTCCTATTTCCTGAAGCTCATAAGTCACCCTCACATAGGGTTTGTTTATTTTCATTATTCTTCCCAAGTTGACGGGTGTCGCTATTATGATGAGATCAGCATCCGAAGCATTTACAGTCTCCTCGAGCTCTTTTATTTGCACTTCTCCGTATCCCATAGCTGGAAGGATGTTCTTCAGATGTGGATAAAGTTCAAAAGTTTTCTTAATGCTTCCAACGGCAAAGGGTCTTGGATCTACAATCTCTGAAGCTCCAAATTTCCTAGCAGCAACGTAACCAGCTCCAAAGCTCATACCGCCATGAGTGAGAGTTGGACCGTCTTCGATTATCAATACCCTTTTTCCTCTTATTTCCTCATAGTTCTCAACGAATATAGGAGATGCCGCCTCAATCACTATGGCCCTCTGGTTGTATTTTCTTATACTCTCTCTCACAGCTTCAATTCCTTCAAGTCCAGCACTATCTATCTTGTTGATTATTATAACATCGGCGCTTCTGAAGCATGTCTCACCTGGATGGTAAGAGAGCTCATGTCCGGGTCGTAGAGGATCCGCAACAGTTATCCAAAGATCAGGCTTTATGAATGGAAAGTCGTTGTTTCCACCGTCCCACAATATGATGTCACTTTCTCTTTCAGCCATTCTGAGAATTTTTTCATAATCGACCCCAGCATAAACCACATGTCCCCTTGAAATATGTGGCTCATATTCTTCTCTTTCCTCGATTGTGAGGTTTGAGCTGTCCAGTTCTTCGAAACTTGAAAATCTCTGCACGGCTTCTTTAACTAGGTCACCATAAGGCATAGGATGCCTTATTATGGAAACCTTGAAGCCCATTTCTTTAAGCAGAGAGGCGACTTTCCTCGAAGTCTGACTCTTTCCACTGCCGGTTCTAACAGCAGTAACCGCTATTACTGGCTTGGAAGACTTGAGCATTACACTTTTGGGTCCAAGTAACCAGAAATCTGCTCCATGCTTGTGAGCTATGGATGCCAAATGCATCACATGTTCATGCGAGACAT
>POCB01000044.1 GCA_002899805.1 Fervidicoccus sp. | reverse complement strand
CGTTGGCAAATCCAGAGGAGCTCGGTGAGTATCTGAAGTCGATCACCGGTAGAGGATATAAGATAATCATTGGGAAGCCCTTTCATGTAGAGAACAGGGTTCATGTGGTACTGGGGAAAAACCTGAGATCTATTTGGGAGGATATCAGGAAAAATAAGGAAGTTATAATTAGAAAATTGAAAGAGCAGGGTGTTACTTGGACTGACGATGTCTCTGAAGCTTTGGATAACTTTGAAAAGTTTCAAGAGAGCTCCTATAAAGTGCTCAGTTATATCGAGGCGTTGGGCTTCCCCACTCCCTCCCTTATTGTGGATATAGCAGAAATACTTCAGAGGTATCTGAACGATGATGGTCTCACCATAGTCTTCACTAGGAGCATTAACCGCGCCGAGGAAATAGGAAGATCTCTGAGGATGAAACTGGGTGAAGATGCTAGGAACATCTCTACTCACCACCACCTCGTTCCCAAGGATGTAAGGAAAGAGATTGAAGATAAAGCAAGGAGTGGAGAAATGAAGATAATCATTTCTCCTAGAACACTTTCTCAGGGAATAGATATAGGAAGGGTCGTAAGGATAGTACATGTGGGACTTCCCGATAGCGTGAGAGAGTTTAAGCAGCGAGAAGGTAGAAAGGGCAGAAGGCCTGGAATCCCATTCACAGAGACTATTATAATTCCGTTCAGTTCCTGGGATAGAGAGCTTCTTTCCAAGGGCTTCGACATATTTGAAAAATGGTCATCTCTCCCTCTGGAAAAAACCATAGTTAATCCGAAGAATCTCTACCAAAAACTTTTCACGGGCCTCGTCAAACTTAAATCTACTTGGTATAAGCCAGAAGAGCTCACCGAACTCGAGATAGAAGCACTTAGAAGGGCAAAAATAATAGAAAGGGATGGCTCCGTAAATAAGAAGAAGCTCAAATATGTTTGGGATAGAATGAACTTCTACGAATATGCTCCTCCATATGGGATCAAGAGGGTTCTTGAAGAAGAGAAAGGAACAAAAATGCTTGAGCCAATAGGATTCTGTGACCTCGTTGAGATCTTTCAGAGGGGTTGTTTCGATTACTCGAATGACGCTATGGTGTACAGACACAGGATAGTTGAAAGGGGAAGGGGGGTTACAGCAGTTGTTGAAAAAAGGCTGAAAGATGTGAGTTTTTGGGAGGATGAATCGCTAGCTAGAGCTGCTGAAGAATACATGGATACCAAATACAGGTGGGGGGAAGAGCCATCAATTATAAAAGATATTATGCATGGTTTTCTGACATCTAAGGTGATTGTAACTGTTTATCCGCCGAGGAATGGTTTTGGTCTACTCGTTAAGATCCCCGATAGAGTGCTATGGATAGCATCTTCCGCAAAACACAGGATTTATGTCTCGAATGGGAAGGCTGTAATATCGAGAAGTAAGAAGGCGATAGAAGTTCCCGTTGAAGTTCATGGGAAATATACGGACTTTACATATGGTTATGTATATGAGGTGGATGAGAGGCTGGATGAGAGGTTGATCAGGCTTGGTCTTGCGCTGATAGTCATAGCCCTGAGAAGGCTCGAGAGCATTTCTCTATCTCTGCTCGAATATGGGATAGAAACTGTCGGTGGTAAGAAATTCTTTGATGTTCATGAGACAGCTTCAGCGGGATTCATTGAGAACTTCGATTGGTTATCATTCAAAGACAAAGTGGAGAAGTACTCTCCCGATGATCTCGACCTCATATTGCTGAATGAGATTGACGAGCTTGCATATGCGGATTTCATTGAGCTCGGATTCGATTGGAAAGCTGTAAGGGAATACTCTCTGAAAATGTTAGATTACCTGAATCAGGGAAAGACAATTGAGGTTATTGTGTCCGGAGAGATGGCGAGAATACCCAGACCTTCGAGGGAACTGAAGCTGGTTTCATTGGATGCTCTAATTGAACCGATAGAGAGAGGAGAGGAAAAACCATTCCTCTACCTTATAGCGATCTCATATTTTGATGGAGAAGATGCCGAAGCTTACGTAAATATTACTCCGATAGCTCCTGGATTGAAGCCAGATGATGCTATTAGGAGGTTCGAAACAGAGCTTGAAGAAATGATGAGTTACGAAGAATTCCAGCTTCTGGTTTCGTCTGAAGAGATCTCAAAAACATTGCTTTCAATGGGTTTACGGAGGCTTCCGGAGGATGTAGAAAGAAAAGGGATAGAAGTTATGAAATTGATAGAAAAAAGGTTATCTCCACCGAGTATTGAGCCATATCTCTCTCTTGCTAGAAATCTCTACAATATCGAAGAAAAAGACTCTTCGATTGAAAAAGTTCTCGAGATAGTTCAAAAAATAAGAAGAGAAGGCTACACAAAATTAATGGAAAGTGAGGCTAGAACCATAAGTTCATATATGAAGCTTAGAAGTATCGCTATATACCTCGCCTACATTCATTCTTCAGCTGCATGGAAATCATCCGAATCAACCGAGGAATGGAAGAGCAAAGTCGATGAGCAAAATAAAGATGGAAGAAATCAATGAGAGGAAAAAGAGGCTTCTCCC
>POCB01000036.1 GCA_002899805.1 Fervidicoccus sp. | reverse complement strand
CAAGAAATATATCTTTTTTCTAGATACTCTTGTCTTGGTGGTGGCTATCTTCAGGAAGGAGGAGTCTGGTCTTCAGATTCCTCAGCAGGTGAAGATTCTCTTGGCTAGGTTCAGTATATCTGCTGATGATGATGCTGAGAATGTTTTTGCGAAGATCTGTTCTAGGAAGCTTTATGACCTGCTCCACATTATTCTCGCTTTTCTCTCTCCTGCACCGAATATAGAGTTTATTGACCCCAGGTACAGGATTGTTGAGTGCGGTGTGTACATGGGTGATGACGCTAATCTATTTAACTTGGTTATTAAGGTCTCGATAGAGGGTTCTGGGGAGGATGATGTTGTGTGCTTGGTGTATGACAAGATGAGGAATGTTATTAGACCCTGTATGCTCAGTGAATTCTCCTCGGCTGGGAGAAAATCTGTTTCTGGTGTGATTAAAGTGTCTATATAGTTCATGGCTTTTTATATGTTTTTCATAAAAACATAGTTCTTGGATGGTTCATGGTCTCCTACGTTAATTCTATAAAGAGTCTCTATAGAAAGAATCTTCCGGAGAAGTTTCTTTCTGTTCTCAGGGAGAGGTATCCGAGGATCCACTCTATTCTCATGAGGAGTGTTGAGGCTAATACCTGCCCCTTCTGCGGGGAGAGGTTCTCAAGTAGGTGGAGTGTTGCTAAGCACATGGTGTCTAAGCATTATAAGGAGATTGAGAGACTTGCTGAGATGATTCGTGAGAGAGAGGATGAGGAGACTATTATAAGAGAGCTGTTTAGGGTGAGGTAGCTGTGGATGAGTGCAGATCCGTTGTCATAACCTGCTCGCAGTCTCTCTCCCTCCCCTACGGAGAGGTTGTTTACAGAGGCTTCTCAAACGGCTTCTGCACTGTTCTCTTCGCTAGACCCCCTAGGTGCCTGATGTCTCCAGGGACTGAGGTGAGGTACGGTGTTGAGTGCAGATATGATGAGGAGGAGCTGGTTAACAATATTGTTGTTAGGGAGATGTGCAGAGGCTACTCGAAGGAGAATATCTATGTGTATCCGAAGAAGATTTATCGTGAGATTGAGAAGCTCTATATCGAGCCTCTCGCCTCCTCCGGCTCCCCCTTCGCCAATGGCTTAATCATGGTGGGTGCTCCTGGGACGGGCAAATCTGTTATGGCTAGGATCATTGCTCGGAAAATAGGTGTTGAGCCAATATACATCTCTATGGATAATGTGTTGAGTAAGTATGTTGGTGAGGGTGAGAAGAGGCTTAGGCAGATCCTTAGATCCGCTAGAGAGAGTGCTCCTAGCGTGGTGATTATTGATGATGCTGATGTTCTTCTCTCGCCTAGGTCCCTAGCCTCTCAGAGCGAGGTTCAGTACATTGCTAATCTTCAGCAGATAATGTTTGACGAGATCCAGAGCATAAGTGATAGGAGGGAGCCTGTCCTAATTATTGCCACGACTAATAAGAAGGCTTCTGAGATTGACCAAGCCTTCCTCAGGTTCGGTCGCTTCGGGGACCCAATATACTTTCCTCTCCCTGATGAGGAGGCTGTCTATGTTGTTGTTAAGCAGTTCATATCTGATGATTCTGAGGCTAGGAGACTTGCTAGGAAGCTTGTTAACGCTGGGCTCTCGATGGCTGATGTAATATTCTATGTCAAGAAGAAGGTTGAGCTCGGTGTCGAGGAGATCCCTCCTCGTGGTGGGAGGGGGTACTCAAGAATAGCTGTTGACTATGTCAGGGACATAGAGACTGTTTTTGAGAGGTCTCCTTATCTGAAGAAGATCTTCTCTGGCTCAAGCTGGAAGATATATATCCCGTCATCAATTGATGTTGGTGTTGCTGTGTGTGCTCAGATAAGCTACTACCTGAGGAAGCCTCCTGTGTGGATCACTGATGAGAGATACTTTGACGAGGCTGTTCACATGGGGAACATGATTAATGCAGTGATAATAGCCCAAACATCGCTCTCACCATTCGCACAGAACTACATAGCACTAAACTCCAAGGTCCCGGTCTTCTTCGTGGGGACAGAGCCACCGGCACCATCAATAGCCTACCACACCCTGCCCCTTAGACACATGATGACAACCCCATACGGGAAAAAAGCACTTATAAAGGCGGTTGCTAAGTTCAAGGGAGTCGAGATCCCGCAGGATCTTGAGAAGAAGCTGGAGTCAATAAGTCTCTCAGAGACAGCTGTGGAGAAGCTACTCAACTTCATAGCATCAACAGGATACATAGACGAAGCAATTGTCTCAGACATAATGAGATACGCCTAGCCCACAGCTGTGAACCTCTCCCAAGACCAAGACAGCACATACTCAATATTCTCCACGAAAAAGATCTATTGACTTCGACCCTGGTCAATTCTGGTTGTTTGCGGAGTGTTGCCCATGAACAGGGTCAATATTTATAAGCTTCCTAACATTATTATTAATTGAGTGATGTATATGCCAAGAACATACACATATGGAAGAGGTATATTCAAGAGAATAGCTAGAGAAATGAATAAACCAGTTAGCTACGTAAAGTACGAGTTTATGAGGAATGTAACTGCTGCTGC
>POCB01000085.1 GCA_002899805.1 Fervidicoccus sp. | reverse complement strand
TCTATCAGCCTCAAACACTATCAGCAAACCAGTCTTCCAGTAGCGTTTAACCACACCCATCTCCCTCAAAGCCTCAACAATCCTCTCGTTCAACACTGAATCTAAAACTTCATAACAGCCCATGTCACATCACCGTTACCTCTACATTATCTATCCCCTTCAACCTCTCTATCTCAACATTGATGTAATCATTATGTACTATCTTCTTCCACACCTTATCCAATGAATCCCATTTGTAGCCCAGCTCCTTGAGTTTATCCTTTATCGGAAAGGTGTCACCATTTAGTTCAATCACAGTCTTCCCAGGTGATTTGATCACATAAACCTTCAAAACATACTTCTTGTATTCGACCGTATCAACCCTCAATGTCTTACGATCAATCTCTATGGCTCCTACGTCTGGTACCTCCACGTAGCGGATCAACTCTGTAACCCTCACCGTCTTACTCTCCCTCTCCACCATCCTCTCCTCCACCCTCTCCCTGACCTCAAGCTCGGTCACATTGTTAGGTGGCATCAGCAAGTATATGCGGTCGAATCTAGAACTTGGATTACAACTAGAAGCTCCATAGTTGCGGATAACCACAGGTGATCGAACCTCAACCACCTCAATCCTCCTATTCAAGTTCTTCCTCGAATCGTTATTGGTATACTTTATTGTCATGAACCCAAGGTCTACGATATGCTCCCCATGCCTACCCGTAACCTCCCCAAGGCTAAACCTCCTCGGGTGTAATACTACCACATGGCTGTGCCTACACGACCCCCAGGTCCAAATCCCAAACCTTGGGGGCTCGGAACTCATACCACCCACCCAACCAATACATGGTATGGTAGACTGAAGCTTATAAATCTAAATCAACTATACGATTGAGAAACAAAAATGGGATCACTTGGGATAACCGTGGAGCCTACATATCGGCTCGATCTTCTCCCGGCTACCCTTAAACATGTGGTCTAGGTCGCTACAGAGCCTCTCAAGAATGACGGTTTTAACATCCCATGGGGCTGAGTTGAAGCACTCCATGAACACCAGGTAGGCTATCCTATCGTAGGCGTACCATCCAGCATCCAGCGTTTCATCCAGTGTGCACAGGTTTCCCTCGCTATCCCTCCACATAGACCCCATGACACAGCCCCCCTCCCAAGAATACAATGTAGGCTAAAACTTATAAACCTAAATCAAGCAGACAACGACCAAGTCCATAAAGTTTAAGGATGTAGAGGAAAAAAGAGAAGAGGTTGAGACATGGGGTTAATAGTATGAGATAAGACAATAATCAGGGTTATACATATCCTCGTGAGTAGCCCTAGGAACTACTTCTTTGAATCTCTCAAGATCCTCAGCTCTAACGTAGACATAGAGATATCTAACGAAGATGTTAGAACTATGAGCCGAAATAAACAGTATTGGGAAATCTACTAGCTTCTCCAGCTCAAATATATCATGTAATACCTTAAATAGCTCTCCAGGCTTTGAAACCCATCCAATCCACCCGTCAACCACTTTAATCCACTCATTGCTTGACCCATACTCGCTATGACCCCTCCATGGGTCCACACGATACCAATAACCTGTCTTGAGTAGGTCTAATATCGATTTGATAACCCCTTTCTCCATTAGGTCCTCGAAAGCATCAACAACGATATCATTTTCCCCTAGAAACCATAGAACGGTGTTATCAAGCTTATACCCCTTGATCTTAACGTGGTATTTCTTACCTTTGTATTTATGTGGTGTTATGAGGGTTATGTGATCAGAGTAGTATCTCATTTCCTCCATGAAATCAGATAGAACAGAATCGATACAATTGCCATCTAGATCCATCACCCTCTCTATGTCAGAGTCGCAATCGAAATACTTGACCATGTCCTCGGAGATATCCTCTATATCCTCTCCGTACTCCTTCCCAAGCATCTCTAGTAGCTCTTCCCTACTTAACCACCTCTTACCATCCCATACTACTCCATTGTTTTCACTCATACCTAGCACCAATAATAACGTATGGATAACCAAAGCTTATAAATACAAATCAACCATATGAAGGAAAAACTTAAAAAGATTGAAGATGGGGGAAACAAGAAAATCGAGGATGGGAGGGTTGAGGTTAAAACTCAACATACTCTCTGATTTTCTCAACTACCTCCATCAATATGATGGGTCTAGCGTATAGAACATCCGCTACGATAGCGTACTTCATCAAATCCTCCTCTTTCTCAATCTCAATTTTCCCACCTTTATATTTAAGCTCATAAACAATTTTATCAATATACTTAGCTATGAAGAAACCAAAACGTGGATCATTGTAAACTAGTACGATGTAATGTCCTATTTTCCCCTCCTTAAACATCTCATGATTTAACAGTTCCTCTGTAGGTTCAACTATCTCAAGTATCCATTTATCATGTTTCCTAAAGATAACCTTATTCCCCAACTTATATCCTTTGTTCCAACTATAACCTGGCTTTGTTGAAGATTCAACAAACGACCGGAGAGTATTATAGGTATCAGGATCTACTTTAACCACCTGAATCTCTTCAATAGGCTTCTTTATTTGAACCCC
>POCB01000160.1 GCA_002899805.1 Fervidicoccus sp. | reverse complement strand
ACGTGCATCAGCCAATCAAGCAAGCCACTACTCTCTCTGGTGTCTCTAGACTCCTGAAGAGCACTCTGAAGAAACATGAATGATACAGCAAAAAGAGCCACGCTAGCCAGTGTAAGAACTACGGAGATAACGAGCCTAATACCCACACCACATCCACCCCGAAACACGTGGCTGTGAGTATCTCTATCCACATATTAGACATATCAGGCTTCTTAGTGCAGGTATCACATGTGCCCAAATGATTTCAGCAATGAAGTAGAGCCAGAGCCCTGTAGCGAAGAAAGGCACATGATCAAATATTTCGTCGCATAGGCGGAAATCATCGTCGATATTGCTCAAGACAAGAACCGCCACCACAGCAACCGTCGCAAAAATGTCGCCACTCTCAGCGAAGTGCCCGAATAATCCCCCCAACACACCGGATGCCAGTGAGAACGCTAGTGAATACTCTCTACCACACCTCTTCTCACACATCCTCCCCACACCCCAGCCACGCATACGCACCATCAAACATATGAATCAGACAAAAAACCTAAAAAACACGGCAGAGACACATAGCTGTGAGCCTAGGAGCATCTGTACCTCCTCCTGATCCACGAAGAAACAATTTTTCTCACCTCAAGAGGAGCATCACTCAGAAGAACCCTGGAGAGAACAAGCCAGATACTTAACAGGATCCTCCACAGATATTTGAACCCGAGACTAATATTAACGCCACCACGATCATTACCCCTCAAAACACTATTGTTAAACCATGAATAGGGTCTGAACTCAAACTTGATACCATACCCCTGACCAATAATGTACGCAGGGTAAACCTCAACGATCCCAGGCAAATAAATAGATGAATCACCAACAAACAAGCCAAACTCAGCATAATCAACACGCTCAAAAACCTCAGAAACAAACCAAGGATCAACAACACTACCACGATCACCAAACCTATAAACACCACCAACACCAACACCACGCAAATTATCCAAGAAAAGAAACACAGAACCATCACCATAAACATTATAGCGACCAACACCACCAACAAACATATTTAAACCACGATCACGGGGACTAGTCGGTGGAGAGCCCTGATTCATTTCCTGATTCACTTTCTTGGATCTTCTCTTCTGGATCACTTTAATTGTTGATCGTAGGTACTCCTGGATCTTCTCAGGGACAATCTCGTATAGTCCTCTAGATACTTTCCTCAAGAATCCTTTATTAATTAATTGAGTTAATACATCGTGGATCCGTCTGGGGTCGAGATTAAGTTTTTTCCAGAGATCCCTCGGAGAAAATCTCTTAAGCGTAGAATTTATTATTTCATCAATAACTGTTTTCTCAAGCTCCCCCAGGGCAATGATATTGATTTCCTGATTCACTCCCGAGGAAATGCTTTTTAGGCTCTTTAAAGAATTGTTTAAATGGGCTGAGCCAAGAGGTCGATGATGCGACCTCATGGGGGGTCTCCTCTGAACTTCTTCTGATGAATAATTATTATTATAATAATATTAGATGAAACCCCTGATGATCCAGGGGTATCCAGAGAAGAAGATCATTTATTCTCTCACGAAAGTAATACCGATGAATCAAAAAATTTTCTGGGAGGGGGATCCCCTCCGCAGAAGAATTTTTCAAAAAAACAAGTATTTTAGAAAAATTTTCTTGGCACAGAGTAAAAATTTTTCTGCGAAGAACTTTTCTTGGGGCTTCCTCGCCTGATAAAGATTTTTCTCTCCAATGAGTCTTTTCATATGAAAATTTTTTGGTTGGGGGATCCCCGCCTCTGAGAATTTTTTCTGAGACCTTTTTCCCAATAAAAGTTATTCTATTTCTATCTCTATGTAGTGTTTCCTTATTTTTCTCTCTTCTCTCTCTTTCTGCCTGTGGTACTTCTTCACTGCTTCTCTCACGATTTCCGAGAGTGATTTTCCTGTTAATTGCTTCAACCTCTCCAATCTCTCTAAATCTGCTTTCCTCAAACGAATAGTCTTTATAATCACCTTCTTCTTCATGCTCCTCTAAGTAAAAAGTTAGGGGGGAGAAGAAATAAAAAACTATAGTTTTTGGGTTAGGGGAGAAGTGTTTTTTAAGAATTTCTCAACAACCTCCTCAGCCAATTTAAAGAGCATTTCTCTATGCTTCGCCCAGAAATGTGATTCTGGGAAGGATCCTCCGTAGAAGATTTTTCCGCAGATGCTACATCTCCTCCTCCCCAGCGAGCTGACCTCTACCCACGAAATCTTCATCGAGACTATCTCTGGGACAAAGATCCTTATTATGGGGGAAGCAAGCTGATAGCTATTCAGTACCCTGGCTATCTGTGAGAAATTCTTCTGCAGCCACGTTTTGCTGTAGCCGTGTCTCTTGGCGACCTCTTTAATCGATCCACCGTTACTGTACTCAAGAAGTGCTAGAAGAGCCTCATTGTTCCCAGCGACCTTCTTCAGGAGAAGATATGCGACTGCTTTGACAAGTCTTTCTCTCTCGTTCATCTCAGGCGACCTCCCAGGGAGTATGTATTCTGTCCACAGCTGTGGAGACCGAGACCACGTAGAAGCTTATCCCTCCCCCCCCC
>POCB01000119.1 GCA_002899805.1 Fervidicoccus sp. | reverse complement strand
TTCACCCTTTAGGGTGGGGAGGAGGTCAGAGAGGTGTTGCTGAGGCGAGGATGGAGAAGCCGTCTCCTGAGAAGGAGAAGGTGGTTATCTGATCGAGGTTTGCTTTATATAGTTTCTTTTTCTCAAGGATATTTTTGGGTGGCATATGCCTACTCAGAAGACTCTTTCTCTGCTTAGACGCGCTGAGGAGATCGCTTCTGACAACAGCGACTTGACTAGATCCTGGCTCTATTTTGTTTTGCTCATAGGCTCTATGTTCTTTGGTGGTTTTCTGCTGTATCTTTTCCCGGGTGCTCCTCTTCTTGGTTTCAGTTTCCATATACTTATATTTATTGCTCCTCCGCTTCTTACTTCTATGTTCATTATGTATAGAGTGGTTGAGCAGAGGAATAGGCATTTTAGGAGGTCTCTGGAGTTCTACGAGACTGTTGCCGAGGTCTTTGAGTCTCTCGGTGTGTCCTCCTCGGTGTCTCGTGCTCTCAGGTCATTTCTTGAGGATTTGAGGAGTGTTTCTCGTGAGAGAAATGCTCTTCGGGACACTCTCCTGTCTCTAACCTTCTTCTACATGATTTACTTGTCTCATGTTATACAGAATGACTACCACAAGCACTCCTCAACCGAGAAAAACATGCTCGACTTAATAAACTTTCTGCTTGGGGGCAACGCATTCTCTTCCGTGAAGGAGAAGTTTGTGATTGTTGGCAGAAGTAATTCTCTTCTAATTATTCTTGCATTGTTGCCTTTTCTCGTGGTGCCTTACCTAGGCATAATCTTGTTATTCTTGGTAGATTATACAGCCTGGTTCTCCAACGAACACATAAAATCACAGAAGCAATTCGAAAAAACCATCGTCGAGGCACTAAAAAACCTATCATCATTTAGACAATTCCTAGTGAAGTAGATCCTTTCACTACTCAATCTCGAAGCAGTACTTATCCTCTTCCTCCCACCAGTCTTTCACCTTAACACCTTTCCGACCGAGATTATTAATGTAGAGCTTCAGGTCATAGATCTTTTCCTTTGGCTTACAAAAAATATTCGGAGAATTCTTCATGTCCTTAGTCTCCTTAGCTTCTTCATCTGATTTCGGCATAGTCTCTGACTTATCCAGAGAAGCATCGGTAAATACTGAAGCGGTTATTTGCTCAACAACATATTTTTTCACATTAACTTTTCTCAAGCATCGTGGACACGTAGCATAGTACTCTGACCTACCTCTATACACCCACACATAGCCACATTTCGGACATTTCAAACGTTTACCATCTACCAACTACTAACCACCACCTACCAACTACCAACTAACTACTAACTACCAACTACTTACTAACTACCAAAGCTAATAAGTTTTTTGTCGGTGGTTTCTTGAGATCTAATTTATTTCTAAAAGTTTTTTGTGTTTCTACCGGATTCCCCTGCTGGGTCTCAATACTTATATGACTCGTGTTCCCTCACTGGGTCTCGGTACCCACCTGCCTCGAAGGTGGGGGATGGGTCTCGTGGGGTGTGCTGGCTCACAGATATTTACTGGGGCTCGTTATCTCTTTGAGTCGCACCAGGACATTGGGCACCAATTAAGCAATGGCTCATATACTGCGTACGGGTCTCACTCAACAAATGATTAGCAGTAGATTGTTGGGTCTCGTATTGGCGTCGGCTCACATGATTTATACGGGACTCGACTATAAGATGGTTCACATCTTAGCCCCGGGTCACATCAAGTACCCGGCTCACAGTCTAAAAACGGGTCTCGCTTGGAAGTTGGCTCGCAATCTGAACCTGGCTCATATGATCACGGTGGATCTCATTAACACACAGACTCACAACCTATCGATGGATCTCATTTAGTTTTTGGATCGCATCTTTACTCAGGCTCGCACGCTCCCAGTGGGTCTCAAGACATGTTTGGCTCGCACCCGCATTTTTATGACGGGTCTCACTAATAAATCGACTCACAAGTTTTTAACGGATCTCATTTATTGCCTGGCTCGCACCCCGCAGAACCTTAGCGGGTCTCATATCCAATTCGGCTCACAAGACTCCCCCAGGTCTCATTCACCTTATGGATCACATGATTTTAATGGGACTCGTAACGGTGGTGGCTCGCATATGGGTAGCGGGTCTCGATATGGTGAAAACTCACATTTTTATATCGGGTCTCAGAGGAGAGCTGGATCACAAACCGACAATGGATCTCATTTAAACTTTGGCTCGTAAACAGACAATGGATCTCATCTAATATTCGACTCGCAAAACATCTTTGGAGCACACCACACATCTGCCTCGTAATATAATATTGGGTCGCAAACAGGGGGTGACTCACAAATAATATATGGGTCTCAATGGGTAAACGGCTCATACACCAAAAATGGATCTCGGTTTTAAATTGATTCGCAATATTATATCGGATCTCGTAACGGGGAAGGCTCACACAGGAATTCTGGGTCTCGAACCCATTATTGATTATGCGGGGACAGAAATAAAAAATTAATTGTTTATGTAGAGAGCGTCTAGACACAGGAGCTTAGCCTCTCCTCACACTCCACCACTGATCAATTGCCTTCACTAAATCAATATACTTCTTCCTAGC
>POCB01000206.1 GCA_002899805.1 Fervidicoccus sp. | reverse complement strand
TCGCCATAGTCTTGAGGGGGACAGGAGCTCTCACCGACTCTCTCGAGAAGTCGCTGGGGGAAGGAGAAGTAGATCCTAGAAAGGGAGGAGTACTGAAGTACGTCGAAACTGCTGGAGAGGCCATCGAGGTCATAGAGAATCACTTTAAGCTTCGAAATGAGATCCTCAAGTGATTCTCCGGAGGGATAGCTCTTGAAGAGATACGAATCGAGAGGAAAGGTGGAAATATTGCTGCTGAGGGGAGATATAACTGAGCTTGAAGTAGATGCAATAGTCAACGCAGCGAACTCCTTCCTAGAGCACGGAGGGGGAGTGGCCCTAGCCATAGTGAGGAAGGGCGGAGAGGAGATACAGAGAGAGAGCAGGGAGATCGTGAGAAAGCTCGGTCCCATCCCCGCGGGATCTGTCGCAGTAACCGGAGGAGGAAAGCTGAAGTGCAAGTACATAATCCACGCTGTTGGTCCTCGATACGGCGAGGAAGATGGAGACCGGAAGCTCGCCTCAGCGATCGAGGCTTCCTTGAAGAAAGCGGAGGAGCTCGGGCTGGAGTCCATAGCATTCCCAGCCATTTCCACGGGAGCTTTTGGGTACCCCTACAGAGAGGCTGCAGAGATAATGGCGAAAGTCTTGAGAGATCACGATTACTCTTCCGTGAAGAAGGTCATTCTCTCTTTGTTCGACGAGCGGGCCTACAGGGAGTTCGAGAGGGTCTTCGATGAAGTCTTCGGATGAGAGATGATCCTTGGAAAAGTAATATACCACATTCATGAATTATGTGGCTTGAATGGTGATGATTTTGAATATGCTTTCGCTGAGTAGGGAAGAAGCGTCCGAAGCTCTCAAAGGAGGTAGAATAACAGTCTCAGTTTTCGGTCTTGGGAAGATGGGTCTTCCCCTCGCCCTCGTCTTCGCGGAAAGGGGGGCCAATGTCATAGGGGTGGACATAAGCGAGAGGCTCGTCGAGCAGATATTGAGAGGGGAGAACCCCTTTCCCTTTGAGCCGGGAGTTGAGGAGATGCTGAAGAGCTCACTGGAAAGAGGCAAGTTCTCAGCGACTACCGATGGGGAGTGGGCAGCCTCGCGGAGCGACATATCCGTAGTCATAGTTCCCGTCTATGCATCGAGGGCGGGAATCGATCTGAAGAGCATGGATCAGGCGATGGAACAGATAGGAAGAGGGCTGAGAGAGGGATCTATCGTAATAACAGAGACCACTCTGCCTCCGGGGACGACTGAGAAGTACATACCTAGGCTGGAGCTCCTCTCAGGTTTGAAGGCGGGGAAAGATTTCGGGATAGCGCATGCCCCCGAGAGGACGATGAGCGGTAGGGTGGTGAGGGACATAACCGAGAGCTACCCGAAGATCCTCGGCGCGATCAACTCAGAGACGCTGGAGCCCCTGATAGGCATATACAGCGTCATAAATAAGAAGGGGGTTTACCCCGTTTCGAGCATAAGGGCTGCGGAAGCGGTGAAGGTCTTCGAAGGGGTCTACAGGGATGTCAACATAGCCCTCGCGAACGAGCTAGCGATGATCTCCGAGTCGATGGGGCTCAATGTGAACGAGATAATAGAGGCCGCGAATTCCCAGCCTTATAGCCACATCCACAGGCCCGGAGCAGGGGTTGGGGGGCACTGCATACCAGTGTACCCATGGTTCCTCATCCACAGCTTCCCCGAGCTCTCGAGGCTGATCAGGCTCTCGAGGGAGATCAACGAGCTCATGCCCATCCACATGGTCGAGCTCACCATCAGGGCCCTCAATGCAGCAGGGAGGCCACTGAAGGGATCCAGGGTCATCCTCCTGGGGCTCAGCTACAGGGGTAACGTGAAGGAGCACATGAACTCCCCATCTCTTCCCCTGGCATTCGAGCTCATGGAGTGGGGGAGCAGGGTAGAGATAATGGATCCTTATTACTCTGAGGAAGAGGTGAGGGGCTTCAAGCTGGAGCCCTTCACGGGGAGCTTCGAAGGTGCCGATGCGATAGTAGTTGCCACCGACCACAGGGAGTTCAGGGAGCTTGATCTGAAGAAGATCGGGAGAGAGATGAGGACTCCAGTAATAGTGGACGGGAGGTACATATACGCCGACAGGGATGAGTTGAGGGAGTTCTATTACATTGCACCGGGGATCCCGCTCAAGGAACCGAGAAGGGAGTGAATGGCTTGGATCCCACGAGCGACTTGAGAGGGTATGTTGGCTGGCTGAAGGAAAGGAAGGAGCTCGTCGAAGTCGAGGACCCTCTCTCCCCAGTGCTTGAGATCCCATCCCTCCTCAGGAGGGTCATGTATTCGGGGGGCCCGGCCCTATTGTTCAAGAGCGTGAGGGGTTTCGAGGGCTGGAGGGTCGCGGGGAACCTATTCAACAGCCTCCGCACCCTCAGGGAAGCGCTCTCGGTTGAGAGGTTCGAGGAGATAGGAGAGAGGTTCATCCCCTCTTCAGTGCTTCAGCCCCCCTCTACGATTAGAGAGAAGTTCAAGAGCCTGGGGGAGCTCATGAAGCTCTCCAGGTACCTACCATCGAGGACTTCCAAGGCCCCCTTTCTCTCCAGAACGATAGAGGGGGAAAGGGATCCCCTGGACTCGATACCTTTCTTCAAGGTCTGG
>POCB01000021.1 GCA_002899805.1 Fervidicoccus sp. | reverse complement strand
TTTTTGCTTCTTGGTATGTTTCTCCGAAGAGTCTCTTGTAGAGATTTCTTATGCTCACATCTGATGCTCCGAATAGTTTTCTCATCATTCTCTGGGTGGCTGGTTTCCCGAGCTCTTGTCTTGCTCGTAGGAGTATTGCTGCTGCAAGTGTTGATTCTTTTACTCCGTATGTCTCTATGAAGTCTCTTAATTTGTTCACTATTGCCTCTGCTCTTCTCAGGACCTCCTCGTCTCTTTCTACTGAGTAGATTTTTCTGAGTACTCTCTCTACTCTGCTGTATTCTCTCAGCTCCGGTATTCTCTCTATTATCTCTGAGGCTTTTTTGAGTACTCTGCTTGCTCCGTTGCACTCGAATGCTTCGGCTACTCTGCTGAAGTCTATGCTCATTCTTCTTCTGAGGACTAGGTACACTAGGACTGCTAGGTAGCACTTCGTCATTTGTCTCCAGCTTATTCTCTTAATCAGTTTCCTTAGGTAGTGCATTACTTCTGAGTATGCGTCGTTTGGCACGTTTAGTAGCTTCAGCTTCCTCGATACGAAGGAGAAGATCTCTCTCATTCTCCTCTCATAGTCATCTACAGTCTCTCTCAGAGTGCCTATTGAGTAGTCGTGCATGCTTGGATTAATCACCTTGTGGTGTCTCCTAGCAAGCCAGTCCTCCACGCCGTAGGCTCTCTCAAGGTCGTAGGAGAAGATGTTTTCCTCAACCACGACGCCTGTTTCCTCGTCAATGAGCATACCTGTTCTCGGGTCGAAGACAAGAGATCCCATCAACCTCCCCAAGTGAAAAACTTTTTTCACTTGGGTTAAAAGACATATTTGCGGAAAATCTCTCTTTTCCCCGAGGAAGGTATTACCAAAAATCTTTTTAAGTCTCCTTGGGAATAAAGTTATTGGTGCCGGGGGGAGAAGATAAAGATCCTTTATGGAATTGAAAGAAAGAAAGAATGAAACAATCGAAAGAAACTACAAGTTATGATCTCTTATAGATGATTCCCCCCGGCACCGAGTTACTAGGTGTTTCTCTGTCTTAGATGATTATTGTTTAATACTGTTTTTCCTATACTTATTTTGAGGATGGTTGAGGATGTCCCAGGTTCAGCTAGCTTCTCAGTCTCAGCAGCAGCCTCAGCAGTCTCAGCAACAGGTTTCTCAGGCTGTTGATGTTTTTCCTCGCATAAGGATCTCTGAGCTGAGAGAGATCTATGATAGAATGCTTCTTATAGGACCCCCAGGCATTGGCAAGACTGAGAGACTGTATACTCTCAGCATCTTCGAGGCGTACAACATAGCCAGGTCCAGAGGTCTTGAGCTCAGGTTCTGGTGCGAGTATATCGATCCAGGATTCTGCAGGGAGAGGTATAGGTGGGTGTGTTCTGAGGTCAGTGATCTGCCTATATGCAAGGAGCGTTATGAGCCACCTCCTCCTGATCACAGTTTTGTTTTTGTTGATGTGAGGGATCTACTGTCCTTCTATGAGAAGGACAGCTACGCTGTAAAGGATCTTATAAAGAGAATGGTTTCTTCTCCTCAGAACTTCTATCTCTACCAGAGGATTGTTGCTCCTCATCTTCGCCCGGAGGATATTCAGATACCTAATCTGAGGAAAACTGATGTGCCTGGGATCCTCTTCGATGTCCCGTCTCCTCTTGCTCTAATGACTATACCTGGTGTTCACGGGCTTCTATTTATTGATGAGATAACTAATCTCCCGTCTCCTGTGCACGCCTCCATGTACTTCTCGATTATTCAGGAGAGAGAGATTGGTTTGGGTAACAAGCTCTCTGACAAGATAAAGATTGTTGCTGCAGGGAACCCGGCTAGCTGGAGCACAGCTGCGGTTACTGCCTCGACTCTTCCTGAGCCACTGATCAATAGAATGGTTGTGTACTACATTCTTCCGCCTACTGTTGAGGAGTGGATTGAGTACATGAGTAAGAGAGGTATTCTAAACGAGGCTGTGATGATTTATCTGTCTGTGAATCGTGATGCTCTTCTTGCTTCGGAGCAGGAGCTTGAGAAGATCAGGGAGCTTGAGAATAAGCAGGGTGAGCCGATCAACTTCAACTCTCCTCGTTCATGGACTATTCTCTCCTCTATTCTCAACACGCCTTCTGTTCAGAAGCTTGTTGAGGACTACAGGAGGGGGAGTGGTAACGAGGCTAGTGTTGCTGAGACTCATCTGAGGGCTATTGTGTATGGGACTATTGGACCTATTCGTGGGAGAGAGTTTCTCCTGTTTCTGAAGGCTACTCCTGATGATCCTAAGGAGATACTGTCTTCCCCGGAGAACTACTTGAGGAAGTATAATGACAGTATTATGTCTGCTGAGGCAAGCAATGATCCTAAGGCTAAGGAGAATGCCTCCTTCTTGCTTTCCAAGCTCATTGTATCACTGTTCCACCTGGGTAAATACGCTATTTCTAGGTATGCTGAGGGTGCCGGCGACAAAGACATTGTTCCTGGGCTGGCTAAGGTTATTGCACTTATTCTTGAGAGAAGGTTTGTGAAGATTATTCCAGAGGCTGTTACAGCCGTGCTCTACGGGATACTTTCGTATAAGGGTCCTGATGCTCGCAGGAAGAAGATTGAGTTTATCGAGAAGCTCTACAAGGA
>POCB01000071.1 GCA_002899805.1 Fervidicoccus sp. | reverse complement strand
GTCACGGTCTTGTTGAGAGCGAGTGTTATAAGAAGATATATGATATGATAAGCTCGAAAGCTGGTAAAACATTAACTGAGGATATTGCTGAAGCCTTTAAGACTTGGTATGAGTATGTTTCGAGGGATCCGTCTATACTGTGTAAGCAATATAACTTATCACCTGATGTATGCAAAGAGGTTATGAGGATTAGGGAGAACCCGTGTCTCGATCACCACAAAGCCGAGATAATACTTAGAGAGTTCTTCACGAATGAGCTCAAGAAACTAGGTGTTGAGCCCTCCGAGGAGTTATTCAGAGATGCGTTAGAAGAGATTAAATCAATTATTCCTAAGGTTAAATGCGTTGATTGGCAGTCTGTTCTAGCGTCTCAAGTAAGCCTCGATAGATGGATTAAGAGAGTTGCTGAGAAGATCGAGCCTCTTAGACCAAGACCCACAGCTGTGAGACCCGAAAAGGAGGAGAAGAAGGTGGTTGAGGAGGAGAAGCTTCCAGTAGCGACGGTTAGGAAGAGGCTTAGTGAATTATCATCTAATATTAGAAGAGCGTCTCCTACAAAGTTCAAGACTCTTGATGATCTCATTAAGTATCTGCGTGATTTCTACACATCAAAGCGTTATCAAGTGAATATTCTTGAGGCTCCCGCCGAGCTCGTTAGCGATGCTGTGTTCATATACATTGACCCAGAGCCCTACTGCGAGACTTATTCTGCGAGAGGAAAAACAATTCTCTACGAATGCGAGAACAAGACAGTTATGATAGTCGCCAGAGACAATATTGTTTACCTGGTGAGACTATAATGATTTAGATGCACAAGATCGGTAGTGATAGATGCCTGTCGCACCCAACACCGTATCTGTCCCATTTAGTAGTGCAACACTAACGACTTGGAATGGTCGTGACTGCTACTATCAGCTTGGAAAATGCTATAATAACTGGGTCTCATTCAACTCGACGGGTAGGAGGCTGGTTTACTCATACAGAAACTATACCGTGCCTGAGGGATCTGATTGCCCATACGATCCTAACATGGTTGAGTTTGACTCAAGGGCTGGGAGACTATTCGTGTTTGGTTCATCAGCCTCTATATGCACAGGCGAGGGGATAGTCTTAGCATCCGTAGGCAACTGCTCCTCACGTGCTTAATCCTCTACTGATTCGTAGTTATTTTATTGCTTGTTCTATGAAACATGGTGGTCTAAACAAGATATCTTTCTGTCTCGGTATCTAAATACTCATTTCCTTATACATCATATTTTCTATTTGGGGAGTGGTTCATGGTTTCTGAGACTCTCTGTTGCAGGGTTGATACTGCTACTGATATCGAGGCTTTCGCTATTCCTCTTCCTAAGCCTAGGGATAACTACATCTTGGTCTTCTGGTATAGGGATACTTCATATGCCAGCGACTCATTTGGTTGCACAGCTACACCGAATATTTATCATTGGTGGATACTTGATCGAAACAGCTTAAGTGGTCAAGTAGGTGTTAATGTTCCTCACGTGAATCTCTTTGGCTCGGAGTGTAGAGCTGAGGTCTATTTCTCTGGTCTCCAGTTCTTCAAAAGAGACGGTCTGAAGGCTCTTATAAGTGGATACATCTACGGCGGAAACTACTCTAAGTTTGCTTACATAGTTGATTTAAGTAATCCCTCGGCTCCGACTGTGGTTAAGCAATTAACAGATGGATCGGCTCAGAAGGGGGATTGGTGGAATCTGCATGTAGCGTATTATCACCCTGAGACTGATGAGATATGGTTCGGTGATATTCGTGGAAACATATACTACGCACCATACACAACTTTTCTTGGTCTAACTGATTTCCAGGGTGGCACGAAGCTTATAAGCAATGTATATGTTACTGCTCAAGTAGAGATCTATAGACTAACATCATCTAAGCTCTATGCTCATGTATATGATGTGAATAGGGCTGTTCACCGACATTACATCATTGATCCATCGGCTCACACATATTCCTCCTGGACGCCTCCTAAGACATACAATGCCTTGGGTTTCGGGATGAACTATATGGTTGGCTTAACTACCTCGGGCTCAACTATAGTTGGTATAGATCTTATTGATAAATCAACTCTCGCAGTCTCTAAATCAATCTCGGTATCTATTTCTTTCTCACGTATTCTTCATGTAACGGATTATGTCTCTCATGTAGCTATATTTGACACCGCCAAGATCATTCTTGTTAATATCTCGACTGGTGCTGTTAAAGAGATTGCTTTCCCAAATCCTCTCTATGGATACTACATCAATACACCGTATGTATATGGTTTTAAGTGGGTCTCTGACATAAACACGACTGGTGAGTTAGTTGAGGATAAATTAGATGAGTATTACTACTTTGATTATGACCCAACAACGTATAAGGCTACGTTAAAGAATACAGCTGGGGATCCTGTTCCTAATAAAACTGTTTATATCGGGATCCCAGGCTCTGGCAAACCCCCATACTCGACTTTGATTGCTCAAGCAACTACTGATGCCAATGGTCAAATAGATCTATCAACATACTCTAATAGAGTAGTTACTCTAGTTTCTGTGAGCTACTAGTGTTCTAAAAAAAGATTCTTTGTTTAAGTGATTTCTTTCTTAATCTACTTCTTAGCTAGTG
>POCB01000188.1 GCA_002899805.1 Fervidicoccus sp. | reverse complement strand
ATGTAGTCTTCATTGAGTATTCTCAGTTTCCAGATCAGAGGGGTTTCTTCGCTGAGCTCTACAAGCGCTCTGAGTTTTCTTCAAAAGAGCTACCGAGCGATTTCTCTCAACTCAACCTTAGCTTCTCTAAGAGTGGAGTGGTCAGGGGGCTCCACTACCAGCTCATTCCCATGGAGCAGGGAAAGCTCGTATATGTTCTGAGAGGCAAGGTTTACGATGTCGCCGTAGATATAAGGATGGGATCGCCATGGTTCGGAAAATATGTCGGAGCATTTCTTGAGCCTGGGTTAGCTCTCTGGATACCTCCTGGCTTCGCCCATGGCTTCCAAGCTTTGGAGGATACGTACTTCCTCTATCTCGTAACTAAGGAGTATTCTCCAAGCCACGAGAGGTGCATAAGGTGGAATGATCCGATAATAGGAATAAAGTGGCCTTTGAATGAGGGTATCGTTGTGAGCGAAAAGGATGGAAAGTGCCCCTCGATTGAGGAGGCTGAAACTAACTTCAGCTATTAGAGGATGGTAGATGTATCTTGAGGATCAAGAAGTCGCTTCAGTTTTTAGCTTCTTCGTGAACATAGAGCTGGTGGAATAGAGGGTGGATAAGCTCATCGTCATCTCGGGGAGCGACGGCAGCGGCAAAACGACATCTGCTCTGCTTTTAGCATCCTATCTATCGAGGAGATCAGAGACATCGATACACTGGTTCAGGGGAAGCCACATGCATGTATCGTTGCTCTACAGGCTATTCAGGAAGCTAGGGATCCTCAGGGGGGAAGATAACCCCTACTATGGCGTCTCGATTCCCAGAAAAGCGAGATTCCCATTCTCCTTATTGGAGTTCTCGGGGATCCTCCCCCTCTTCCTTGCGAGGTTCTTTAAGAGGCTTGTATCAGATTATTTAGTTTGTGATAGGGGAGCACTCGACTTCGCTATATGGGTTTCAGCGACTCTGAATTATCCGGAATACTTGAGATCTCTGCTGGGGAAGTTCTCGCTCTCCCTCGCTTCTAGGGAGAAGCCTATTCTCCTAACAGCTCCCCCCGATATTCTCATGGCGAGATCCAAGACTCCTAGAGCTTTTCTATATAGGGAGCATGTTCTTTACGAGATTCTGGGAAAGTATTTTTCAAGATGTGTCATAGACACTTCTGAACTGAGCCCCATCGAAGTAGTTGCCAGGGTGTTGAAGTGCGTTGGAAACTAATACGGTTAAGCTTATCAGAGCTCTCGAAGGCTCAGCGAAGCTTGAAGAAGATGAGCTTAAAGGACTTCTGAAGCTTGCTGGAGAGAACAAGGTGCTCCTGGGGCTCTTGAGAAAAACGAATTCACGTGATGAAATAAAGAGAGATGAGGAGAGAAGATATAGGAGGTTCGCTGGAAGCGTTATCGAGGTAGCCGAAGCTCTAAAAGATCTGAACTACGCACTTCACAAGTTCAGAAAGCCAGTTGAGCACGTTTCAGTAGACATCGATGTCCTCATCGATAGGAGGGATCTAACCGAAGCTGCCAGGAGGCTCTCGGATAGAGGGTTCAGGGTCGAGGTCAGCGAGAAATATACTGTGACCATGACCAGGGGTTCAACAATAGTTGACCTCTATACGAATCCTGCTTTCGCCTGGGTTATCTATCTGGATGGTTCCAAGCTGCTCGAGTGTTGCACCGAGGATTTCGAATTCGAGGGATACACGCTGAAAGGTCTGAGCAGAGAGGCAGAGGTCGTTGTCTCTGCATCGCACGCAGTCTACAAGGAACATATCTATCTATTAATAGACTATTTCACTGTCAAGAAGTGGCTCAACGAGAGGGCTTTGAAGCTCTCAGCTGAGCTCGGAGCAGAGGAATCGATAAAGATCGCTTCCATGCTGAACGATTTGGTTGAAAGCGGCTCGATGGAGTTGCCTTCGAGGATCCCCCCGGCTCTCCTCGCCAGAGCCTATTCGCTTAAGTTTCTTAAAGATGAAGAGTTCAGAGCAACATCTCCGAACTTACTGAAGTACCTCATTTCTGAGAGAGCGGGTAAAGCTATATTCTGGAGGTTAACTAGAAAAACATACTGAAGGATTGGCTTTTCTGATCGAAACTTTTTCTATACTTTAAAGCTTTTTTCGCTTACCGAAGTTTTGAAGAAAGCATCAGTTTCCAGGCAATAGAAAATCTAAAAAGCAGAAGGCTCGCGGGCTCGAGGCAAAAGTTCCAGTTAAAAGAATTTAGATTGATAAAGTGGTGCATGAATATAAAAAATATTTAGAATATATCAAAATCTAAAAATCTATAGATATTAGAGATTTTTTTAGTAAGTTATATAAACTCCTTCTATTCTATCTTATTTTAAGGAGATAAAAATGAAGGAAAGAGCAATATCTTATCTGGCTGTGACTGTCATAATAGCAGTTCTAGTGCTGGCATCGGTCGGAGCATACTTGGCTCTGAGCAAAGGCAGCTCAAGCGCTCCAACATCTACACCTTCTCAGACTTCGACGCCTTCTCAAACGACCTCTGCCCCGATACAGACAACAACCCAGAAGCCCCCTGCTACAACAACGACATCTCAGCTTTCAGTGACGCTCAAGGCTGGAGGCGCGACCTTCTCGCTACCCCAGTACATAGCCTGGATAAACGAGTTCATGAAGAAGTATCCCAACATCAAGATATCTTATG
>POCB01000038.1 GCA_002899805.1 Fervidicoccus sp. | reverse complement strand
CGGAGCTCTCGTTGTCGGGGCAACAGCTAGTTCAATTGTTTTGGGAGTCATGATGATGTGGGGAGGAGCAGCATGGGACAACGCCAAGAAGTATGTTGAAGCAGGAAATTTGGGAGGCAAGGGCTCTCAAGTACATGCTGCAACCGTCATTGGTGACACCGTAGGAGATCCTCTGAAGGATACAGTAGGTCCATCGCTTCATATACTTATAAAACTGCTGAACACAATATCTCTAGTCTTCATCCCACTATATATGCTCTACCTGCTTCAGGCATTCTTCCCATAAAAAAATAAAAATTTTTAAATAGACCTCCGAATAGGGATTGAATAGCCTAGTGTGGCTGTGCGATATACTATGAAAAAGTTATTTTTGATATTCTTCATGGCTATTTTGAGTACTATAATGTTCAGCTCACCCGCTTCATCGCAGCAAGAAAAGGTAGTTATATATGAGCTCTTGATATACTCTTCTAACAGCTCTTTAGCCGAGAGCCTTATTGCAAATCTCACTGCATCCCTTTCTATATATCCCTCACTGCACCTCACGTTGAATGGTACCTTAACAGATCTCTCAAATGAAGACATCCTCTCAATACTCGAAGCTCCAGACATCTCCCATTTTTTGCTTTCTCAGCAACAAATAAAAGAGCTAATGAGTTCAGGAAAGCTGAAAGTTGATAATTGGACTTTGCTTTATATGGGCAAAGGAGCCTTTCAGTTGATAGATGGGAGATTTGTTGAGGGACCTGAAGTTACAATATCATTCAACGGTGGCACCAAAAATGCTATGTATGATTCATCTACAGGCTTTCTAATTTGGGAAAACTTCTACGTTTTAACTTCAGGGAACACCAATTACATAATCTTCATGGAAGCTCTACCATCACCATTCCTTACAGGTTATTCTCTCCCATCCCAAAGGTTTCAGTTTCTAGAAGTCGCAGTATTGGTGTTGGTCATTCTTTCTGTTTATGCTGTAGCCACGAGAAAAAAATATAGGATTTTATAAGACAAACGAATTCGAAGTCAAAGGCAAAAAAATTTAAATTTGTGAAACATGTTTCAAAAAAGAAAAAGGCGGAAAATATGCTGAATTTCCACGAGAAAAATCCCAGAGAAGCGGAAAAGAAAGAGGCCATTTATTCCATAGTAATAAATCTCATCATGTTTATCATGAGATTTTTCGCAGGTATTTCCATCGGAAGCAGTGCGCTAATAACTGATGCTTTTCACGGACTTAGCGATAGCATCACTTCTCTCGGGGTTCTCGTCTCATCCAAGATTGCTTCTAAACCAGCAGATGAAGAGCATCCTTTGGGACATGGAAAAGCAGCTGATTTAGGATCCCTCTTCATCGGTATTATGTTGATAGGACTAGGAGGGGTCTTCATATGGGAAGGTTTTCGCTCTTTGATATCTCCTGCTCCTCTGAAAGTAGTTTTCATTGTTGAGGCTCTCACCATTACTCTCATCACAGTTGGAATAAAAATATATAATTATTATATAGCTCTAATTCTTGGGAAATCTAGCGGATCCTCGCTCTGCTTAGCTGATGCGTTGCATCACAAGATGGACGCTTATATAACACTAGGTGCTGCGGTTGGAGTTACGATAAATTGGTTCACAGGTATTTCAAGAATAGATGGAGCATTGACAATTTTGATCTCCACCATCATCCTCTATGAGGGAGCCGAGTTGATGGGGAAAGTATCGCAGCTCTTGATGGACAGAAACATTGAAGATATTGCAGCTAGAGTGAAAGAAATAGCTCTTTCAGTTCAAGGAGTCAAAAATGTGGGCGAGGTCATAGTTAGGGAATCTGGAGGGGACTTACTCGTCAGCATGACTATAGAAATCGATGGAAAAACCACGCTGAGCGAAGCTCATAGTATTGCTGATAAAATTGAAACAGAAATCAAGAAAAAGATACCAAAAGTCATCAGGGTTCACATACATGAAGAACCGATGGTTTGAAGCTGCGTTCTCCTGATTCTCCTTCCTATTAAGGAATTATTCTCCTCTATAGCGAGAGGAGGTTCAGCCGTTGGATTCCCAAAGTATGAATTAAAATATGTAATGGTCAGACCTGCGCGGGTCTGTCATCGTGTGCCTCCATCCTTTCGAGCAACATCATCCCAAAGCTTAAAACTATCTACGTGGTATTTAAATATCATTTGGTGATGAGAACTGTCGTTCAGGACACCCGAAGAAAAATTTGCTTCATTAATCGTTAACTATTGCTTGGGCGTGAAACCTCTTTCGGAAATTATGATAACTTCTACGAGCGCCGGAATGCCCTTAGTGATAGAAGTGTACAAAAAAATTATTGATGCTGGAGCGTTCCCAAGAATATCTCTATCAAACGAGGAATTGACCGAGTACTTCTATAGGAAGGCCTCTCCAGAACTTCTTGAATATATTTCTCCTATAGACAAGTTCATAATGGAGAACATAAACGGTCTAGTGAGAATAATAGCACCCTCGCATACAAAACCTCTCACCGGTGTTGAACCAGAAAGAATAAGCAAAGTGGCGGCTGCTGCGAGAGCTCTGAGCGATATCATGATGAAGAGAGATGCTCTTGGGACACTCAGGTGGACTGTTACAGCATATCCTACAAACGCAATGGCGCAAGAGGCGGGCTTTTCTCCGCTCGAGTGGAGAGAGTTTGTCTTCAGGTCAGTCAAGCTCTTTTCCGAAGATCCCATATTGGAATGGAAAAAGCAAGCAGCTGTTCAGGATAAGGTGGCGAGCTTTCTGAACAAGATAAAAGAAATAAGAGTTCTTGGAGAGGACACAGACATCTACTTGAAGTTCGATGGAAGAATTTGGATCAGCGACGATGGAAAGAACAATATGCCCGGAGGGGAAGTTTTCAGTGCACCCCTTGAGGATTCTGTGGAAGGGAAAGTTACATTCAATTATCCAGCGATATGGAGAGGCGTGGAAGTACAGGGAGTGAGACTTGTTTTCAAAAGGGGAGAAGTCGTCGAAGCAAGTGCGCAGAAAGGAGAAGAGTTCTTGAAAAAGATGATATCTATTGATGATGGAGCGAGAAGATTGGGAGAATTCGCTTTCGGAATGAACTATGATATAACGAAATTCACAAGAGAGATCCTCTTCGATGAAAAGATTGGTGGAACGATACATATGGCTCTGGGTTCAGCATACCTACAAACAGGTGGAAAGAATGCATCTTCTATACATTGGGATATGATAAAGGACATGAGAAGTGGAAAAATCTATGCCGATGGAGATCTCATATATGAAAATGGAAGATTCATAAAAGACATCATTTAGAGTATTTTTCTCTGATGTACTTCACATAATATTCTGGGTTGAGAGATTCTCCGAGGGATCTCTGCAGGAGCTCCATTGGCGAGTATGTAGCACCGTATTTATGTATCTTTTCTTTCAACCATCCTCTAATAACTCCAAGCTCTTTCTTTTCTATAATTTCGCTGAGGCTCCCTACTTCAGATTCCATCTTGGCTTTTATCTGAGCAGCCAGCACAGTTCCCAAGCTATATGAGGGGAAATATCCAATGCTACCTTGACTCCAATGTATATCTTGCAGGAACCCCTCCGCGTAGTTCCTCGGTTTTATCCCCAATAAATCTTCCATCATATTGTTCCACAGTTCCGGAACATCGGAGGTCTTTATCTCTCCCGCAATCAATTGCCTTTCTATCTCGAATCTAAGTGCAATGTGGAAGTTATATGTGAGCTCGTCGGCATCAACTCTTATGAAGCTTGGTCTTACTAGGTTAACATATCTGTAAATTTCCTCATCATCATAGGCTCTCAATTCAGGAAACTCCTCTCTGAGCATTGCACCAATAACTTTCGAGAAAGCCCTACTTCTTCCAATGATGTTTTCCCAAAATCTAGATTGGCTCTCATGAACCCCCATGCTGACTCCAGTACCTATGGGAGTCATGGAGAGAGCATCGTCGACTTGGAGCTCATAGAGAGCATGTCCGAATTCATGTATAGTCGAAAGGATCGTCCTCCTGATATCGAAACCTTCATACCTTGTAGTTATCCTGACATCCCTATGTCCAATGTTGATTGTGAATGGATGAGCTGATACATCTAGCCTACCTCTCTTCTTCGGGAAATCCATCATTTCCAAGATTTTCTCGTTCACTTTCTTAGCTCTTTCTACGTCATACCTGTAGCTTTCTAAATAATGGCATCTTGGGAAGGTTTCATTGCTCAGTACATATTCCAGAGATTGTTTGAGAGCTGGTATAATAGTGTCAAACATTTCCTTCGCTTTCTTTGTTGTGAAGCCTTCCTCGAAATAATCCATCAAAGCATCATATGGATGTTCTTTATACCCGATTTTTTCAGCCATTTCTCTCTCGAGGGCAACGATTCGGTCCAAATAACCCAGGAAAGGCTCAGCTTCTTTTCTCTCCCTCGAAATCAGCCAAGCCTCGTGGGCCTTCGTTGTGACTTCTTTCAGCTCAGCTATAAGCCTCTCGGGCAACTTCTCTTCTCTTTCGATTTCTCTGCTGAGTACTCTCACTATTCCTTTCTCTTGTTCAGTCAAATTATCCTTTTCCTTTGCTTTTTGGACGAGGGTCTTGAGCTCTGGGGAGAGCAAAAGCCTGTGTTGCAGTACTGTCAGCTGAGCATTCGCAGCTCCTCTCTCCTCTATTCCATCGGGTGGCATGTTTGTTTCCATGTCCCATTGTATGAGAGCTATCGCGTAGCCTAGGCTCCATATTTGTTTATACTTTTCCAGTATCTCAAGAATAGTAGGGTCCGAAAATACTTCTTTTCCAAAGACCGAACACCTCGAATCATTCTTTGAATAATGGTAACTGCACAATTTAAACGCTTCTATTCAAACATTCTTTCTAAGTATTCTGGATCGATCTTTTTGTACCTTTCAAGGCTACCTACATCGTACCACTCCCCATCAAATTTATATCCATAGACTCTCTTTCCGTGCTGTATGGCTGCAGGAACCAACTCTCCCATTAAATCAAAGTTTTTCCCCAATTCTGAAAGCAACTCTTTTTCGAATACACTTTGCTCAAGCACAACTATGCCTATTGTAGCATTTATGCTCAACTCAGGCTTCTCTACCATCTTCCTAACTTTGCCATCTTCTTCAAGTTCAGCAACACCAACAGGGACAGAGTATTTGTTGGATACAACTAGGGTTATCTCCGATCCCTTATCTTGGTGAAACGAGAGGAGCTTACCTACGTCAAGGCTAGCTAAGATGTCCCCGTACCAGACTATTGCCCTTTCGTTTACGAAACCCTCCATAAATGCTTTGTAGACAGCCCCTCCTGTATTTGTGTAACCGTCGGGCTCATCGATGGAATAACTTATGTTTGCTCCGAACCTAGCGCCGTCACCGAAGTAGTTCCTAACGTACTTCCATCTATGATTAACCAGCATAACAATATCTTTTATATCATTCCTCACAAGCCACCTCACAATAAATTCGAGTACAGGCCTTTCTTCCTTTCCTAGAGGTATCATAGGTTTTGGTATGAGCTCCGTGTATGGGTGAAATCTGGTCCCCTTTCCACCTGCGACGATAAGAGCTGTAGTCTTTTTCATAGAACATTCACTGAATTATGTTTACTCTATTTAATTATTTAAAATATAGCAGTTCTCATCATTCACAAAACTATGCGATCGTGAGCAGTTTCAAGAAAGATATGAGCAATTTCTCCCGGACACGGTAAGAGGCTCAAGAGAGCTCAGATGAAATCAAGAGAACCCCAGGTCCAGGGATTTCAAGAGCTATGTATGTCTATTGAAAAACAAGTAGCTCAGAACCTTCCTCTAGCAATAGGAATGAAAACTCTCTCATTTTTCATTTATTATTAAAACTACTTGTGCGATATTCCGAAAAGAGATTCATCGCCGTCTTTGCGTTCTCGAGCATCCAGTGGTCGTTATTGAAGAAGACATAAATTCTCTCAGGCATAAGCTCGAAGACTTTTCTAGCCAGATCGTGGAGCTCTTCATAAGTATAGTTGTGGAAATACCATTCACTCCTACCATGTAATCTCAGATATATGGAGCTTGTCGATCTAACGATCCAGGTAGCTTCTGGAGAATCGACAGAAACTAAGGTTATCCCAACCTCTTCCGCCCATTTTAGTATTGAGTTATTGTAGCAGGAAGGATCCCTGAACTCTACCGCCATCCTCTCTCCCAACTCTGTTTTACCTTCAAATCTCTCAATCCTTCTTAGCATCTCTTCTCTACATGAAAAGCTGGGAGGAAGCTGAAATAGATAGAAGTCGATGATTTTTTCCATGGGCGAAAAAAGATTCCTGAACTTGAACCAAGTTTCATAGGAATTTTCACTCAATCTTCTCAGATGAGTTATAGTCCTATGAACTTTTATCGCCCATCTCATCTCGCCACCTTTCTTCGCCCATCCAGCTATTTGAGAGGAAAAAGGAAATCTGTAGAAACTAGCATTGAGCTCGACAGCATTCAACCCTGAGTTTTCGACATACCATTTGAAATCTCCCCCCTCATTCCAGCTATATGTCCAGCCGCTAGTTCCAACATATACAAGAGGCTTCTCAACCACGTTCAGAGGACACCTCTTCTTTGATTACTTCAACAACTTCTGGTAGAAAGTTCCCCGCTTTTTCTCTAATCACGAGAATAGCTTGGTTGTCGAGCGGTGTAGGAGTCTCGTTAATTATGAAAAGTTCTGCTCCACTGGAGATAGCGGCTCTTGGAATAAGAGCAGCGGGAAAAACTGTGAGACTTGTTCCAACTACAATCATGACCTTGCAAGAGCTAGCTAAAACGAAGGCTTCATTCAACTCTCTCTCTGGAAGAGGTTCTCCGAAGTAGACTACAGCGGGTTTCAGAAGAGAACCGCAAATTCGGCATCTAGGAGCGGCATTACTTTCTAGTACGTATTGAACGTGTTCATCTATTTTTCCTTTAAAATTGCACTTCGTGCATTGAACTTCATCGTATGAACCATGCAATTCTATAACTCTTCTGCTTCCTGCTTTTTGGTGTAGCTTATCGATGTTCTGTGTTATTACTGCCTCAACTAATCCCATCGCCTCCAATTCTGCTATTGATCTGTGTGCAGAATTTGGGAAAGCCTTGGAAACCGGCTTGTAAATATTTTCTATATATTGTATCCAAGAATCGTAGGGATCTTGGAGAAAAACATCCAAGCTGAAGATTTCTGGAGAAATCCTAGTCCATAGTCCTTGTGGTCCTCTGAAATCGGGGATTCCACTCTCTGTACTGACACCTGCTCCAGTGAAAAATACAGTTTTGCCGCGCGCTTCCAATATTGAATCGGCTATTTTTTTAGCTTCATCCAATTCTGTGTCCCTTTTCACAACAATTATTTTAACAGTTTTTAATAAAAATATAACAATGAGAACCTGATAATGCACAGCCGAAAGATGCTCACTACATAAGAGAAAAATGACAGAGAATTAAAGTTTCTGCCTTCATGAAGGTCGATATGGTTTGATTCCAAACCATCACTTGCGAATATAAATACGCGAACCCAATATAGATATTTATAAATTTTCGTGAACGATGAGACAATTTCGAGAGGGCATCTTAAATTGAAGGCCAATGTGGTAGTATCCGACTTAATATCTTCTCTTATAAAAACAGAAACCTCTAGCGTACTCATATTCCTGAGTGCGGAAGGAGTCGAAGCTTCTGCTGAAGGGGAAGAAATAAACGGGAAAGTTGAGCTGAGCTTGAGCTGTCCATGCTCTTTATCAGAAAGAGAAGTCGAAGAGTTACTTGAGACGGTGGGCATAAAGAGAGCTGAGGTTAGGCTTAAAACCACGTTCGTAAGGAGCGAGGGATGTCGATCTTGCGAAATAGCAGCGATTCTAGCTGCTTTCTATTCCACTGGAAAAGGTCTCGATGTGATGAGAGAGCTTGACGTATCTCCTGAATTGAAAGCTGCTCTGTCTTCATCTCTCTTTGGCGGACTCAACATCTACTCGCTAAAGGGCAAATATCCAGCTCTCATTAGATACTTCTATCCTGGAGAGCTTCTGAGGGTCATCGTGCTAAAAGAGCCGAAGTTCTCCGGAGAAATTATTGTTGATAAAGGGAGCCTATACGATTTCATCGAAGGACTTTCGTTGCTTTATGCTGGAGATGGCGAGGAGGGAACGCGCGCCCTAGTGACCGCTTCGCGTACAATGCTGAAAGATCTTGTAATTGCAGAAGATATCACAGATCTTCCCCTCTTTCCTTCATCGTCTGGAAGCTTTATGTTGCTTCCTTCCACGACTTCTTGTAGCTCGTATGTTATGAATATTGGTTCCAGGGCTTCTGAGTTCATAAAGAAGAGTGGAGAAGCTAAGATTACCAGACTTTCCAGAGGGGCAACAGTGATCGTTCAATGAAGGTTCAGCTTCGATCACCAGAGATTCCACCTTCGAGGATGGGGTAGTCTACGTTCATAGCAGAAAGATAAGCATCTCAGATCAGAGCAAATTGCGGATAACAAAAGAAAGTTGGGGGCAAAGCTTCCTTGGGTGCTTGTTTGAGATAAGCAGCTCGATGATGGGTTTCTCTTTCCCTCTCGGGATCAAGATCCCCTCTATCTCAGGGCATTTCACACCCTTTATAACTATCTTCCCCTCTTTAGTTATACCATAGTACCTATTGGGAGCTCCACCGATGTTCTTTGTGGCTGTCATTGGAAATATGAGGAAACTGTAGATTGCTTCCACCTTTATTCTCATCTTTGTCTCCATCTCGATCTTTTTCCTGAGCTCAGCAATATCAGTTTCATATATTTCTCTTCCATGTTTCCAGAGGAAGAGGCTGTCAACTATAAAGTGTATAACTCTGTAGCCCATCTCTACAGAAGTCATGATAGCTCTTCTCATTATCTCCCTCGAGATGGATACGACACTCTCATATGCAGCTAGGCTACCAAACCTTGAATTCCTGTATCCAAGGTAGCCAAAGCTCGCAACCATTATCCATTTTAGTGCTTTCTCTCTTCTCGAATTTAGCCAATTCCCCTCAGCTTTTAGCCTTTCTCTCCTAGCCACAAGCTCTCTAAGCACACTGGAGACCAAACCTTCGCTATCTAAACATACTCCGTGAAGAGAGCCTGGAGGGAAGCTCTCGTTTGAGCAGAAAGGTCTGTCTACGGTTTCTGGTGAAATATTGAACTTAGCTATTATAGACGGATATAGGCTCGAAAAGTCCAGTTGAACCACATTTTCGTAAATTCCTGGCTTTGGAAGACCTATCAAGCCCCCATTGTCCGCTTCCAGAAACTCCTCCATCGTCCTCCACTTCTCACTCCTATGCCTGAAAGGTGGGACCATCATCTTCCTCTTTATCGCTTCTAGAGCCTCTATCTCAGTCAATATATGTCCTATGCTCCTCTCAGCTGTTTCTCTCAAATTAGTATAAGAGAGCCTGGATAGTTCCATCAAACCTACCAGATCTTCAACGGGATTGCCCTTCCTTTCCAAGCAAATAGGAGCTCGCACCCCCTCACAAGAAAATCCAGTACCTTCAATCGTCACTATATGATGTTCCTTTACCAATTCTTCTGGGAGTTCTGCCTTTGCTCTGCCGACCTCTATCTTAGCTGAATCTTCGTTGCTCTTACCATCCTCATCTATTATGTATGATGATATTAGCAGAATTTTCCCTGCCTTACCTTTAACGTGCAGAACTCGAATAGAGGGAGGATCTAACTCAATGTCCCAAGGATCTTCACCCTCCCAGTGGAACAGAGGTAGTCTCATCTTCTCAAGTACTAGGGACTTGCTGGAGGGTTGCACGTTGACCCTCCTAGCTATGATCCCCTCGAACCTCTTTGCTATTTTGAGGAAGCATGGAGCACATTCTACCTCTGCCCTAACAACCTTCTGCTCTGAATTATACCAAGGAGGAACCAACCAACTCTCTATGTAAGTGCCTTTCACGAATGGAATTTGGATGAGGATCTGCTCAAGTTCTTCTGGTGTTCGATCGATTGGCATTAAGAAGAACGGATAGCTAGCTTTAATTTCTTTCTCAATGAGCCTCCCTTCACTATCTATCTGTAACAGCTTGATTTTTCCATTTAAAAAATCAGCCTTTAATGTCCAGTTTCTGCTCAATTACCTCTAACCTCTTCATTGTTCTGAGGAGCCCAGCAAGAAGGATTGCGTAAGTTTTGTCATAAGGTGGTACTGCCCTAAAGACCGGTGCTATATCTGCATAAGCCTCGACGATCTCTTTGAGAGCTCTTTTCACTTCTGGTTCGTGGATATACTCAATCATCTTCATCAACCTTTCTATTTCCGGCTCTATAGCCATTCTGCTAGAAGGGACTGTCCTCCCCACGATTTTCCCACCTCGTAGAGCTCTCTTAGGGAGCCAGAGATAGATGTCTGAGGCTTGGTTGGATGCTTAATTAAAGTAGCTCTGTAGCTCCTTCTACCACTCTTTTCGAGCTTAACTATTACAGTAACCGAATGATGGTGCATGTTACCTCCTTCTGGAAGAAATCTTCCAAATTTTGTTACCCTATTGAAGAGAACCACTCTCTTCCCTCTTCCTGCCGCACTTCTGATAACAGCTGTCAAGGGACTGAGTCTCGTATACTCTCTTGGCAGGTTAGGAGAATGAGCGTATGGATCGAAAACTATCAAACTCTCCTGTGGTAGATTCATTGCTTCTCTTATCATATCTACAGCATCCTCTATTCTGAAAGCCCTCGAAACCAGCAGTCCATCTTCTGAGCATTTCATAGATCTGAGAGCTGTTCTAACTGCATAGAGATCATAGTTCAACGGATTCTCTTGAACTATCCCTAGAACGGCACCACCTTTGCAGTGGAGGCTCGCTGTGGCTATATACGATGCTGGGAAGAGCAAGTCTGGATCCCCATAGATTTCTGCTATGATCCCCCTTTGTAAGCAGCCAACTAGATAATCTATGCTTGTTATACCTGTCTCTGCACACCCCTCATGTTGGAATTTCGCTGAAAGCACTGTTCAGCACCTTGCCAAAATAGTAGCTTGTCCATTTTGCCTCTCCATTTCCAGCATAGAAAAATGCTGAGAAACAAAATGTATGGGGAGGGGGATTACCGAAAGTATTTTCAAATAGAAAACGAGAGCGATCACTAATCTAGTTCATCGCTACAGCATCAAGACCCTCAATAGGTACCAGATGTACCCCAAGATTCCCAATGGTGCCGTTACACCGAAATATCCAAACCAGATAGCCGTAGCTTCGATAGGTGAAACAACGAGGGCGACTTCTATTGCAGCCCTTGATGCATGGTTAAGCGCATAAGCTCCAAGCGCCATCGCTAACCCTGGATAGAAAGTTCCGTATAGCGCTTTTTCTCCTACTATTGCCCCAACCCCCTCATCATCTCTCCCCCTCACTATGAATAGTAGTCCCACTATTGATTCTGGAACGACAGTGGCTAGAGGCACTATAAGTACCGATAAGGCTGTATCATCCAACTGTAATAACGAGCCAAGAGAATATATACTTCTCACCATCGACTCTCCTCCAAAATATAGAGCAAAGATAGAGAAAACTATCTGGACTAAGGGGATCCTCAGCCTAAGGTCAGGTTCTTCTTTCATCGATGTTGTTCCTCTCATCATTGAATATGAGTAGACGAAATATGCTATGACCAATATGATACCGTAGATTCTACCATAGATCCCCCGTGTCTCTGGATGCAGGAAGAGTATTGGAAGGAGAGGAACAGCGAATGCTATAAGAGGAACAGCTACGGATCTGTGCACTCTCACAGTCCTTGTCTTCCTCTTTCCAAGATAGAAAGCAGCGATTGCTACGAGGACTACTGTTGGGTAGATTACCGTACTGGCCATGAATGGTTGAGAAACTATAGTACCCCATGCTATACTTTTCTCCCCCTCCATGAGTGCAATTATGAAAACCGCCATTTCTGGAGCAGAGGTCATAAGGGGAGCGAGGATCATTGCTATGCTTGCACTTGATTTATTCACTCTCCAAGATATCCAGTCAACGAGTTCTTCGATAAGAATGCCCGAAAAAATTACAAGTCCTATCCCTACCGCGATCTGTAAAGTAGCTTCCAAGAGGCTCATCCAATGCTACCTCCAACCGGTAAAAAGATGTTTGAATTCTTCAATGGACATAGTACCCCTCTTGAAGATTATAAATGGAAACAGCATCCTCTTTCTGTATCGGCGAACTGCCTTCCATACAGAGTAGCTGAAGGCAACTACGCTCACTTCTCCTTCGTGGCTCTTTATTTCTTCTATAATGTTCAAAATCTCTGCTCTATCATCGGGATCTACTAATCTATGAGTTACTTCCTTGTCTGGGAATATCTCAGTTATTCTTTCTATGATATTTTTATCCTTCTCTTCTGTTAGAATTATAATTTTCTTAGCTCTTGTATATGAGACGGGTGGGTAATCCATATTAACCAAAATAAGGTCGCAACTCGAAATAGGCTCACCGGTTATTTTCCTCCCGGTAGGAGTATCAATTCTAGCTGCAAGCCTTACAGCATCCTTCAGATCTGCTATAAGCAAATCGATCTTTTCTCCCTCCAATGTGGCTAATAAAGCATCTTGCATTGAATGGGTAACTCTTATGAGGTATCTAGTAGGTATTCCGATCTCGTTAAGGTGATCGGTTATGTCTTTCAATGGTCTAGCGTCTCTTTCTATGAGCTTTGCTCCTGAAGAAAGTGGGGTTTGTTGAGGAACTTCGATGAGATGTACTATGTTCAATTCCCCCTCTTTTTCTCTTGCTATGTGAGAAGCTACCTGAATTAGACCCATTCTCTTATCTGAAGGATAGAGAACCATTATCCTGTAATCTTTTCTGAGTAAGCTCCCATGTCCTGTGACTAATGGGAGTTCATGCTCTACTTCATACTTGAATATGAAACCTTTGTATAAGAAGAAGCCGAAAGCTATCAGCCCTAATGTTATCAATGTAGCAATTGGGTTGAAGATGACGGCGGCAAGTGAGAAAAACATCTTTGTAACGAGACCAATGAGCGGGATAAGTGGAAAGAGTGGGGTCTTGAATCCGTAATTGAGCTTGCTTTCATACATAATTCTCAACTTTATACCAGAATAGTTCACTATAATGAAGAGCAGGTTGAAGAGAATCCCTACTACGAGGGCAGAAATTAGGACGTCCATGAATAGAGATGCGATGCTCATCATGATGGTGGTGAAAATTATGGCGTTGGACGGCGTTCTATACTTTTCATGTATATCAGCAAAAAACTTTGGGAATTCTCCAGCCCTTGCCATCGCTAAAAGAACTCTCGAAGAGGAAAACATCGTTGAATTTATAGAGGAGAGTATTGTAGCAAGACCCCCCAAAGCTACCAATGGACCCCCATACTTGAAAGCGAGGGAAGCCGCAACCATAACTGTTCTGTCTCCAAAGAGAAGGGATAGATCATATGACTTTTCACCCAATATACCCATGGTAGATATTGTCACTAGGACGTAAAGAGTAGTTGCCGCCAGAAGAGTTGAAAGGACAGCTTTTGGAAGGTTTTTCAGTGGAGACTTAGCTTCTTCAGCCGTCTGGGCCAGTATCTCATATCCTTCGAATGCTATAACCACTGTTATCATTGCTATGAAAATGGAAGGGATGTTAGTAAAACGAACACTGTCTGTGACAGCAGAGAACAACTTTCCTGTCACTACTCCCATATACGTTCCATATACTCCATAAAAAACTATGATGATCACGAAGAAAATGCCGATGATAACAGAGAACCACCCCACTCTAGCAATTCCGCTGTAATTCAGATATCCAAAAAGAACTATCAATCCTATAGCCATGATGCGTTCAATTGCATAAGTCCCGATGGGGAAAGTCAAACCAATGTCCTGTAGGAATTGTGTTAGCATAACTGAGAACGAAAGAGCGTAGAAAGTCCCGCCCAATGTGTGAGCGAGCCAGTTAACCCAACCAGCAAAAAATGGGAATGGTCTGGGCATCGTGAGCTTTGCCCAAAGATAGCCCCCGCCGACTTCTGGAATTACTGATGTGATTTCGGTGTAAACAAGGGCTGTAATTGCTGCTATAAGTGAAGAAAAGATCAACGTCAGAAATGCTCCAGTTGTTCCACTCGCGGCAATGGTGGGTCCAATTAGGACTACTATTGAACCCCCTATGATCGCTCCCAATCCGATGAAGAAAGTGTGCAGAAAGCCCAGTGATCGCAGTAATGTTTGCTTCCTCTTTGACAATTTTCAACCTCCGCTTTTCAGCTATTATCGAACTGCTCTAGTTGACTCTTCCTCAATCATTATATGCTTATTAAGTATATTCGTTAAATAGTTTTTTTTGTTAGGAGAAAGATGATCCTATTACTTAATAAAAAAAAACAAAAACAGGCATAAATTATCATTCTAAAAGTCAAATAAATATTGTAATAATAGATAAAAATAAAAACTTTTAAATATCCGATTGTAATTATTTATTATTCAAAAGTGATGAGTTATGTCCTCATATCTACAATGGATGTCCCAAGTACTCAGAGAATCTATTTCTATTGCCGGGCTTCCAACAGAGATCCATGACATGATATTCAAGCCAGAGAGAATTATTTCAGTGAAAATTCCAGTTAGAATGGATAATGGAAAAATCGCTGTGTTTGAGGGCTACAGAGTCCAGCATAATAGCGTTCTTGGACCATACAAGGGGGGAATAAGATTCCATCCTGAAGTGACACTAGAAACAGATATGGCCCTTGCATTCGGAATGACTCTCAAGAACAGCCTCGCAAATATTCCTTATGGAGGAGGAAAAGGAGCAGTAAAAGTTGATCCTTTTAAGCTCAGCGAAAGAGAGCTGGAAGAACTAAGCAGGGGATATGTAAGGGCTCTATTTCCTTTCATAGGTCCCGACAAAGACATTCCAGCTCCCGACGTCAATACGAATCCTAGGATAATGGCTTGGATGGTAGATGAATATAGCAAACTCGCAGGAAAAAACGTCCCTGCCTCTTTTACGGGAAAGCCCCCAGAACTTGGGGGAAATCCAGCTAGGATATACTCTACAGGCTTTGGAGTGGCAGTTATAGCAAAGGCCGCAGCTGAGGTTTTCGCTGGGGGAATAGAGGGCAAGAGGGTTGCTGTGCATGGTTTCGGGAACGTCGGCAGTTATGCGGCACTATGGTTATCTAAATTTGGAGCAAAGGTGGTAGCAATAAGCAACATTTTCGGTAGTGTGTACGATCCCGACGGAATAGATGCTGAACTGGCAGCAGAGAATCCTGAAGTGCTCAAGGACGTGAGGGCATACCCGAAGGGACAGAAGTTCAATGACACAGACGTTCCTCTCTATGTTGATGCAGACATCCTAGTTCCAGCATCGCTCGAAAATGTGATCACTCCAGAGAAAGTTCCAAGAATTAAAGCCAAGCTGATAGTAGAAGGAGCAAACGGTCCCACAGTTCCAGAGGCAGAAAGACAATTATATATGAGGAAGGATTTCTATGCAGTGGTCCCAGACATTCTTGCTAATTCAGGAGGTGTAATAGGCTCCTATCTAGAATGGGTACAGAATCTCAATTGGTATAAAATGAGCGAGGAAGAAGTCAGGAGCAAACTAGAAAGCATAATGCTCAATAACTACAAGATAGTGATGGATGCTTGGAAGAGGTTCAGGGAGAAGAATCCAGAAAAAATGGTTACAATGAGAGATGCTTCTTTTGCTCTAGCTGTTGAGAGAATATATGAAGCAATGAAGCTCAGAGGCCTAATATAACCTCTAACTCATCTTTAAATTTTTATATACTCTTAAAAGCTTACTCCTTTTTCACATTATAACAATAAACCCCTCAAGAAGTAACTCAGACACAATGTGGTGAACTCATGTGAGAAGATTATTGGTGCTCCTGTTTCTTGCTTTCACCGTCATTGAGCTGTGTTTCACAACACTTTCACCTCTCGCGGCGACAGCTGTACCTAAAGAAGTAACTTTCTATGAACTCGGTGAAAGCACCTGCCCACACTGTGTCGCCCTCCTCAACACATTCGCACAGAACTTTCCCAACAATACTTACTTTTGTGATATAGCAACGAATCAGGCCTGCTTGGTTCGCTTCTATAGTTGGCTCAATTTTTCTTCCTTTCCAGCAAGCGTTCCACAGACATTTGTTATATATAACAAAACATATATATTGGCAATCGTTCTTGGGGAAGTTGATAATGCTACATTTTGGAGCAACATAGCAAACTCGGCACCAAATAACGTTCAGTTCCCTATTTATATTGGAGAACAGCTCTGGGGATACATAAATGCAACACCCGTCGCCCAACAATACATAATAAACACATTTCTATATCCTTCCCAACAAACCACTACGACCACTGAGACGTTTACTTCTACACAGACCTCAACTCCACTTCCAGGAGGAGGAATCAGTTATAGAAGCTTCATAACTACATTAGCTTCGCTCGCAATAACCGATGCGGTTAACATATGTGTTATCTCCATTTACTCTCTCTTATTGTTAATGATAGCTACGAGGAAGTCCAGGAAAATCGCAGCAATTTCGGGGCTTCTTTTTACTGCTGGAGTTTTCACCGGGTATATGCTACTAGGACTCGGTCTCCTAAAGGTAATCTCTGCTTTCGGTGGAGTTCCAACTCAGATATTGAGATATATCCTCGCAGCATATGGTGCGCTTCTCGTTGCTAGCTCATTTTATACCTATGCGAGGAGGAAAAGATGTAAAGTTTGCAAGGATGATGTGGGCTTCCTTGGGAAATTCTTCTCAGCCGGAAGATGGGTGGAGAAATCACCATTATTGCATTTTGTCTTCGGTCTGCTCTTATCTATCGCACTTATTCCCTGCTCAGCTGGTCCTTATGTTGTATTCTTAGTAATGCTGTCAAGTATCACGGGAGTTGCTAGGATACTTTACCTCCTAGTCTATGTTCTCATATTTGTTGCCCCACTTCTCGTGTTCTTGGAGATCGTAATTTTGGCTATGAAGTCTATTCCAGAAGATAAGGTTGCTGTTGTGAGAAGTATAATTGTTCCAATTGCTGGTATATTGCTTATAGTTGTCGCGCTAGGATTCATCTGACAGCTAGGTGGTTCTAGCATGAGAATAAGACTGAGTCTGAACGAGTCACCTTTCCAACCATCCCCCAAGGCAGTGGAGCTAGCAAGCAAATACGCTCCTCTCTCAAATAGATATGATGTTGCAGAACTTAGGGAGTCTCTCATAAGTGAGCTTTCCAGGTATTCTAAAGTAGAGAGTGAAATGATAGAGATATATCCAGGCTCATCATACTGTATAGTCCTTTTCCTAATCTATGCAAAGATTACTGGTCTACCTTTGGTGGTTCCCTTTCCAACATTTCATGTGCTACATCAACTTGCGAATTCATATGAAATAGCCGTCAAAGCTGTTGAGCTGAAAGGAAAAGAATTTATTTTGAATAGTGAAGAACTCCTGAAGCTTTCTGAAGGTTCTATAGTTTATCTTTCGAATCCGAACAATCCAACTTCTGATCTACTCATCGAAGACGAAGATCTGATTTCAAAGATCGCAAGTAAGTCCAAGTTGGTTTTGCTGGATGAAGCTTATTTCGAATTTTCAGGTAAAACTTTCTACAACTTAGCATATGAGCATGATAACCTAGTTGTCCTAAGAACACTTTCTAAAGCTTTCAACATCGCTGGTGTTCGCCTTGGATATTCTATTTCAAGCAAAAAAGCCAAAGAAATCTTCAATAAGCTCAGAGTCGGCTATGAAATCCCCATAATGTCTCAAGCTATGGCGTTAGGTGCTTTGAAGGACATCGATTACATGAGGAAAACTGTGAATTCTATCATTTTATTGAGAGATGAAACGAGGAAAAGACTTCTCGAACTGGGAATATGGTCTCCCCGGAGTAGAACTAACTTCCTCTTCTTGGAGTTACCAATGAAATGTGTGGATGTCAAAAGAGAGATAGAAAGAAGTAACATAGAAGTTCTTTGCTTATCAGATATGCTCGAGTTCAAAGGGCGCTTTGAAAATTGGATGAGAGTCAGCATAGGAAATGAAGAGCATATGAATCTTTTCGTAGAAAAAATACAGCAAGTGCTTTCATGAGTGAAGAGTTCAACCTTTTCACTATAGAAATAAGGGAAACCTTTCCCTCACTGAAAGAGCTTTCGCTCCTTAACCTCCGAAAGGTTAAACAGTAGTTGAAGGTTGAGAACTTGTATGGGCTTCTGCTTCTGGAACCGAAATGCTAAAAAATGCTACAGCGGTCAAAATTTCGGCTATAAAAATCACCAAAAAACCTACAAGTATAATTACTAAAATCGCTCCAACAAAGTAGAGCTTTCCGGCTGTCGAAAACATCTGGACACCAGTTTTGGTGGCGGTAAGTTCAAAACTCCTCATAAGAAAAATACTCGAAATAACAATGACTATCCAAAGGACTGCCAAGGTTGCTATTATGCTGAGAATAACTATACCTTTTCCTAACATAAAGCCACTAACAATTGAAGCAAGTCCTAAAAAAATCGTAATAAAGATTCCTATGATGGATATGATTATGTAGTAAATGAAATTATTGAAGATGGCAGGCTCCTTGAAATAGTCAGAGATGTACTTCATCGCTACTGCGGTGAGTATGAAACCAATAATCGAAATAGGGAAGAACCTTCCAAAAGTCGCCATCCCTCCGATAATAAGGAGTATTGAGCCAACCACACCTAAAATCTTCGCATCTTCTAATCTTGACATATGAGACATCCACCAAAACCTTTTTCTATCACTTTTATTATGATAATCAATTATATATTATTTTTCCTCAAGATTCTAAGCATATGATGTAAATAGAATTTAAAGAACTATAATTGAAAGAAAAAAGCTTATTGACGTTGCCCGGAACTTTCAGCAATTTACTGCTTTTTCCCGAGCTTCAGGGTAATTTCGATAGTGCTTACTCTGCTCGTCCTATCCTGGCCCTGGACTACCTGGCTGCCGATCTTTATGTCTTTTACTTCTACTTTTTCGGCCAGTAGTTTGTTTCTTATTATCTCGACCGCATCTACAGCCTTGCTTATAGCCCTCCCTCTGGCCTTTACGACCACTTCATCAACTCCTTGATTAAGGAGGGCTAGTACAGCCATTACGTAGTTCATTACGGGCTTCTTTCCTACAAGGATGACATTACTCGGGGTTGGACCTTGTGCTGTCATTTTTGTTCTCACCAGTTATTCTTTGTTTTTCCACTAATAGAAGATAAAACACGGTATTTAACTTTATTGGATGGTGGACTACTCCTTCCATTGGGAAAATTAGTTAACAGTTCGCCTTAGTCAAACTCTATAGATAAAAGGAGAATACTCCGTTCTTTGGTTTTAAAATGTTGCTTCGATTTGAAAGAGTTTCGAGAAAGTTGAAAATCGAATGCTAGGTGCTGAAGTGGTGGCAAAGGCAATCTACGCTTCTTCATGTCCGAACTGTGGGGGTCCAATTTCTTCAGTTAGGTTAGAGCTTGGTCTACCTTGCTCATCTTGTATTCCAGATCTTGATTATGAAGAAGCGAAGCTCATCTCCGAGCTACCTCCAGGAGAGAGATTCAAAAAATTGGTAAAGATCATTTCCAGGGAATCAGAAGGTAGCTACTCGATATTAGCGCAACTTCACGAGGAGTTGGATAGGTTCGAGAAATTCTTTAAAAAATGCGTGGGAAAAGAGTTGTGGAGCCTGCAGAGGACTTGGGCATATAGAATGCTTTCAGGAGATAGTTTCGCCATAACTGCTCCTACAGGAGTAGGAAAAACCACTCTCCTTTTAATATATTCTCTTTATGAAGCTACAGAAGGTACAAAGGTTCTCATGTTGGTACCCACAGAATCGCTCCTAAGACAATCACTTGAAAGATTGAAAAACTATGCATCTATTTTGGGCAAAAACCTCAGGATAATTGGCTACACGAGCAAAGATCCCAAGAAAACAAGAGAAGAACAATTAATGAAGATAGAAGAAGGAGATTTCGATATTCTGATTATCACGACGAGCTTTCTTTCGAGAAGGTTCGATGTTCTGAAAAATAAGGTTTTTGGGCTTATAGTTGTAGATGATGCTGACTCTCTTCTGAAAGATTCAGCTAAT
>POCB01000123.1 GCA_002899805.1 Fervidicoccus sp. | reverse complement strand
GAGGTCAGACAGACCAAGCCAATTTTTTATTGAGACCCAGTGAGGAAATGCGAGTCAGACAGGAGATGAGACCCAATAGAAAGGTGTGAGCCATTGGGGTTTACGAGACCCACTGGGGGTTATGCGAGCCACTATCTATATGAGACCCATTCGGCTATTGTGAGCCACCGCTCTTCTGAGACCCATCGAGAGTGTGCGAGTCGCTATGATGTTGAGACCCGCATCGGTAATACGAGCCATATATAAGATGAGATCCATCTCCTATGTGCGAGCCAGACTGGAGCTAAGACCCAATAGGAAGGTGCGAGCCATACATAAGATGAGATCCATCTGAAAACTGCGAGTCAGAAGGAGTGTGAGACCCAATGATGTGATGCGAGCCACCATTCCTATGATGCCCGCATCGATATTGCGAGCCAGACCGAGACTGAGACCCATCCGAAAGATGCGAGCCATTAATGGTTTGAGACCCATCAGGTGTCTGCGAGCCAACCTTGCTATGAGATCCATAAAGGGCTTGCGAGCCAGAGTTGGGATGAGACCCATGTAGATTTTGCGGGTCATTGAGGTCATTGGTGAGCCACAAATTTGTGTTTTTTATTTTTTAAACGGTCTCGTTTTTTTCGGGGGTGTCATATGGAGGGTTCGAGGCCTGTTTGTCCTAGGTGTGGTGGATTGGTTGATTGGTTTGAGCGTAGGGTTGTTAGATCTGGTTCTGGGGTCAGGGTCTATGTCTACGCTGTTCACAAGACTGGTGGGAGGGTTAGGAAGTGCTATCTTGGGCCTGAGGACTCCTACGTCTATGTGTCCAAGACGCACTCGGGTGATGGCCTCGTCTTCTTCGGGTCTCTCCGAAGAGATAGATTAAAACTCTATTTATCCTCAATTATTCAAGCAATATCATCCGCAGACCTCTCCGAGGACTGTCTCATAGGTAAGGATTTTTAAGCTAGTTTAGCTACTAGAGTTACTAGAGGATATTAGAGGTGTATGAGAAGCTTTATCGCACCAGGGAGGTTGCGGAGCTTCTCAACATTAGCGTTAGTGGTGTTAAGAAGTGGATTAAGGAGGGGAAGATACGTGCTATTCGTGTTGGAAGGTTCTGGATGATACCGGAAAGCGAGGTAAAGAGGATACTACTAAGTATTAATCCTAGTGAGATGAGAGCTGTTATCTATGCACGAGTTAGCTCTCATAAACAGAGGAAGGACAGGAATCTAGATAGGCAGATAGAGAGATTAAGAAGCTATTGCTCTGCTAAAGGATATAAAGTAGTTGATGTTATAACCGATGTAGCAAGTGGATTAAACGAAGAGAGAAGTGGTTTGCTAAAACTCTTCAATCTAATTATCGGAAAGCAGATCGATGTCGTCGTAGTCGAGTTCAAAGATAGATTGACTAGATTCGGATTCGAGTACTTGAGACGGTGGTTTGAATCTCACGGGGTAAAGATCGATGTCGTAGAGGAAAGCGAGAAAGGATATATAGAGGAACTTGTTGAGGATTTTATATCGATAGTTACAAGCTTCGCCGCTAAGATATACGGCAAACACTCACGGAGGTTCAAGAAGATAAAAAAGGTCATAGAGGAGGTGGTGAGGAGTGAACAAGACAATAGAGAAAACAATTAGGTTCAAGCTCGTACCTTTAACAAGACATGATAGAAATCAGCTGATTTCTCTTCTCAATGACTACACATCAATGATAAGAGAGGCTCTGAAGATCATTGTTGAAAACGATGTTCGTAGCGTAAAAAGAGCACATGAGCTATGTTATCGTGTTCTAAGAGAGAAGTATCCTAATTTACACAACAAATTTGTTCAAGAAGCATATAAGAAGGCATTAGCGATGTATCGAAGCTACAGGAAGTTGCTTAATAAATGGAGGAAGTTGCCAGAAAAGAAGAGAGACAAGATATCACCTCCCTCGTTGCCGAGTATAGAGGATAACAAGGTTATAGAGCTTCATATTGGTACCTATAGACTTGAGAGAAGACATGGCTTCTTAATACTGAGAGTGTCAAGAGGTGATAATAATTACCTAAGATTCCTGGTGATGGAGTACAGTTACGCTAGAAGAGAGCTCGACGGAGCTAAACTAGGTAATTCCAAGATTATAGCTAATGAAAACAATATCTATCTACACCTAGCTATACGCAAGAATATTGAGGTTAATGAACATAAGAATAAACTCTTCATAGATATTAATGAGGATAGTGTTGATTGTTTGCTAGTAGACTACGATAAGAATAGGGCGGTGCTGTTCTCCATTAAACACGACATTAGGAGATTGCGCACAAATTATAGGAGGATTAGGAGGAGCATACAGATAAAGGTGGAGAATCATTATCTACAGAGGAAACTTCTTGCCAAGTACGGCTCTCGCGAGAGGAGGCGAGTAGAAGACAGGTTGAAGAAGGTGGCCACACTCCTAGCAGAAATCGGCAAATACTATAACGCCGATCTTGTAAGAGAAAACCTCAAGGATCTAAATTTAAATAGAAAGAGGGGGAACAGGCAACTGAGCTACAGGCTGTCGTCACTCCCCTACCGCAAGCTCGTATCATACATCGACTACAAATTCAATGAGCGCGGGCTAAATGTGAGCGTAGTAGACGCCAAGAAGACATCTATTACTTGCCCTGTCTGTGGCTATGCTGATAAAGCCAATAGAGTTGACAGAGACAGCTTCAAGTGCAGGAAGTGTGGCTTTGCTTTCAACGCACAGTACGTTGCATGCCTCAATCTCTTCTCCCC
>POCB01000253.1 GCA_002899805.1 Fervidicoccus sp. | reverse complement strand
TCTCTGGGTCTGGTGTCTGCTGAACGATAATTAATATTTTTACTTTTTCTTTGATGTGTCCCTCGGTGTATCCCGCTCTCTTTAGTGCATCGAGTAATTCTTTGTCTGCCTCGTCTTTCTTTGCCACGATGTCTCTTATCACTGATCCATTTATTAATCCGTAGTTCAGTCTCATCACGACCAAGATGAATGTGTCTCTGAGGTTTCTTACTAGACCTTCTGCATCAGCTATCATATCTGTGTATTTACTTAGCTCGTATCTCTTGACCCAGCATCTCTCGAATGGATCCCATGAGAAACTCGCTTTCTTAAGCATCTCTCGGATCGGGAATGTCTCTCCGCACACACGTATCTTCAGATCCTCTGTCTCTGACACAACAGCGATTATTTTTACGCCTTTGAAATGCTTGATGCATCTATCGAGAAACTCCTTCATTATATTAAAACTTCTACCAAAGATCCTGATGAGATCCTCAGGACCCACATCAAAATACTTTGCAAAAGTATCATAAACAGCCTTAGCAACCTCATAGACACTAACCATAGTTTCACCTCGTGAAAAATGCTTTAGAAAATAAATTATTTAAGTATTAGTATCAAAATCACACAGCTGTGAAGCCTGAGAAGAAAAAATATATTATTGTTTAGGTAAAGAGAATTAGATAAAAATCAGGGGGTGGGGGCAGGATCTCTATGAGCCTACATCATCTGTATTCAGATCTCCGTGAAAATAAGTTCTTAACAAGCTTAAAAAGTGTTTCCTCGGGAGTGAATCGGGAAAACACTAACATCAACATCATCAAGCTGGGGGAGCTTGAGAAAATTGTTCTCGACAAAATAATTAACTCGACACTCAGGAGATTTTCTCCAAAGGATCTTTCTAAGGATCTTGATGTAAGCAATAAAAAGATCCATGATGTATTAATGCAGCTTGTTCACAAAGGATTCTTAAGAAAGATAGCTAGAGGATTATATGAGGTTATCCCTGATGCGATACAGAGATACCTGAGATCAACTGTTAAGATCGTTCAGAGGAGAAGATCGAAGAAAGTGAATCGGGAAATGAATCAGAGCCCGCCAGGAACCAGTCCCCCTGATCGTGGCTTAAATATGTTTGCTGGTTATGTTGATCGTTATTATAATGTTGATGGTGGGTTTGGGTCGGTGTTTCTTTTCTTGGATAATGTTCGTGGTGTTGGTGTTGGTGGTGTTTATGTTTTTGGTGATCGTAAAGGTGTTTTGAGTCCTTGGCTTGTTTCTCGTGTTATGAGTAGGGTTGATTACGCTGAGTTCGGCTTGTTCATTGGTGATTCATCTGTTTATTTGCCTGGGGTCATTGCTGTTTACCCCGCATATATTATTAACAAGGGCTATGGGCTGAAATTTGAGTTTAGACCTTATTCGTGGTTTAATAGATCTGTTTTGAGGAGAGATGGTAATAGCGTGAATATTAGTCTCGGATTCAGGTATCTGTGGAGGATCCTTTTAAGTGTCTTTCTTGTTCTCGGGAGGGTTCTTCTAAGTGATGCTCCTCTGGAGATCCGCAGAATAATCTTGTCGTGGATTAGGAGGAGGTGTGGATGCTCCTAGGCTCACAGCTGTGGGTCTTGGTCGGGGATGTGGTGTGGGTGTGGGGTAGGTTTTTAAGTTAGTTTAGGCACTATTTTTTGGTGATCGATGTGTCTTTGTTAGATGTGTTCGAGGTATTGACGCACTATTTCGTGGATACGGATTGGGTCGATAAATTAACGCTTGAATCATGCTTGTCTGACGTAACAACATGTTATGAAAAGTCTTCGAAGCTTGTAGCAGGTCTTGCTGTTGTAATTTTTGCTACAAAAGTCCTTGAGAAACTAGGCTTCAAACTAGTGTTTCATGGCACAAAAACAAGCTTAGAGAACAAGACAATAGACATTATCCTGCGACTATCATGCATCGACGAAGCACAATGTGAGGCATTGTTTAATGAGCTCAATGAGCTGAAGAGACGCTCCGGAGAGTAGCTAAGTGCTTCTAGTCCCCTAAGACCCACAGCTGTGTGTTTTTCACATTTATTAGCCTCTATACATATACTATAAGTGATAAGTATGAAGAGAGAGGTAGTCCGTGAAAGGTTTTTAGAATTGCTAAAGAGCATTTTTAGTGAGAGATTTAAGGACGCTGAAAGTGTTTATGCCACTATACATTATAATGATCTAGCGTTTGAGCTTAATATATCGCCGACGTATGCTCAGATGCTTCTTAAAGTGTATTGTAAGAGTGTTGGCGGTAGGTATACTGCGGGTAGATGTGTTGTGCATAGGGATGACTTCTTCAATGCGTTAAAGACTAAGGAGAAGATTGAGTGGGCACAGGGATAATCATGAGTCTAAATTACTGCCCGTATACCCATAGTTCTCCGCCTCTTTGTGCTGTTAATAGAGTTGAGAGGATTGAAGGCAACGTGGTTGAGCTGATAAAGTATGCATTAGAGACTAAGAAGCGTGAGTGCATTTACTGGGGGTATCAAACCGACTGCTATGGAGCAATGTGCGTAGAGATCCTAGCCGAGGATCAGTATTCAGTAAAACTAGAGATCGATAACTACGGAGGATGCTGGGGAGGAGTAAGTGAGAGAATAAGCTTGTCTGTAGTAGCCACTATCCCGAAGTCATTGATCGAGTAGCTACTTAAACATTCTCTTTTTTTCTCTTTTCTCTTTTTCAATTTTCCTCTTCTTCTCTCTTCTTTTTCTCTCGATCACTCATTATATACATACTATATTATATAGTATGTATAGATT
>POCB01000180.1 GCA_002899805.1 Fervidicoccus sp. | reverse complement strand
CCCACAAGACACAATATTTATAGTCTCATTAAAGAAACGAGCACCAAAACCAGGCGAGGATGTTCTTGTTGATCCAAAGGATCTAGCCACAGCAAGAGTTGTTGCCAGGAGAATAGTTCCTATTAGACGCACCACATGGGAGGTGGGTTAGAACATGACTATTAACTGGGATAAGGCTAGAGCAGTGGTTATGAAGATTAATGCGTTAGTAACCAAGTACCCTGACAAGATCCCTAGGAGCGATCTGCTATCACTCAACAACTCAATCGAGGCAAAAAACGAGATCCAATTCCTTGAGCATATGACATGGATCCTTAGAGCATTAGTTGTTCACAGATTATCAGAGAGAGATGAGTTAGCTAGAGAGATACTAGACGCAGTACGAGACCTAATAAAACCTGAGTAGAGCAACTAAAAAGAAATTATTTAAATAATAAATCTTTTTTTCTTATTCTCTACATATCATATTTATTCTATTATAATTGCTTCGCCAAGTCTCTCAACAAAAGAGTTAAGAGACTTAACTGGGATAACCGCCTGCTTAACACGACCACTCTCATCCACGCAACCGAGAATAATCATTGACCCAAGTCTCTTACCGAAGCATCTGAAACCTTCTAGGCACGGAGCAGGTTTTTGAGCACTTGACTCAAGAAGATCCATGATAACATCATTAATAGTCTTATTTGTTTTATTAGCTAACTCAACTAATCTGCTAAAAACCTCCTCCCTCACAGTAATAACCTTCCACCTTCCATGAGGCATCTACGAGCCCTCCATTTTCTCCTCTTCCTTCTCTAAGAGCCAGATCATTTGAAGAACAAGAGATTTGAAAGCGGAGTTAAACTCGATCTTGTCATCAGCCGTCCACGTCTCCTTCTTCTTCTTAAACAATCTATCAACAGCTTCACGAGCCATAGATGTCTCGACACCTAGCCTATCCTCTAAGTCATTGAAGTTCTTAACCAGATAATCATAGTTCTCTTGGGAAGGATTCTCTTTGAAGGCACCAGCACTCATGAGAACTTTAGTGATGTACCAAGCGAATTTATCAGCTAGAGGCAGTTGCTCTTTGACTCTGGGTCTTCTTCTCTGAAGATCCATGAAAGTAAGTGCTTGAGCAATAACAGAAGATATAGGGATACCACGCATCTCAGAATACTTCTTAATAATCTCATAAACATCAGATCTCACACGAATAGTCTTCCACTCAGTCATACCCCCACCATGTGTAAAAAATGTGTAAAGAGGTTAATAAGCATTCACGAGAAAATGTGTAAATAGGAAAAAAAGAGATTATTTAAGAAAAAAAGATTATTTAGCAGAACTACTTCTCAGGAAACAGCTTCCTCACATCAAAGTAGCATGTTCCCTTATCGTATCTTTCCCCAGTCATGAAGCAAACCGCTTTAAGAACCGCTAGAGCTGTTGAGTGAGCAATATCCATCTTAATCATTAACTCAACATAGTTGATAGGAATAATTATATCCCCAGGCTTCATCTTCTCCTTAATTATCTCCTTAATCGCCTCAAGATACTTCTCAAGCTTCTTCTTAGACCTGTACTCGATTACTCCCTCAAACACACTCATTTACACACCCACCAACAATATATATTGTTAGAAAGCTTATAAATATTTCAAGCGAGAAAAAACACATCACCAAGAGAAGTAGATCCCATAGAAGATGCGGTTAGCGACTCCTCTACCCCGTAAATTTACGGACAAGCAGAAACCTACACCACATCCCCTTGGTGGGATCTAAAACAACTGGCGAAAACCATCATATAAAATAAATAAAATATGAAATAAGAATTAATTCATATTTCTTATTTTACTAATCCTTTTTCTTTTTTTGATTTGCTTGGTTCATTAGATCCCTCTAAGAGATTTTTTCTACTATTCGCTTACCCGTAAATTTACGGATAAGCAGAAGCCACCGCCACGCCTCTGGTGGGATCTATCACACCTAGAGAACTGTAAAATTTAAATTTTTGATAAGTTAATTTTTTAATGGGTGGTAGTGTGTGAGTGAGAAAAAAGAAATTTGTCCTGTATGTGGTAGAGTGATTGATTACTATGACAAGAAGATTGTTAGGTCGAGAGCTGGTACCAGGGTCTATGTCTATGCTGTTCATGTGTCTAGGGATCCTTTGAGTGGTAAGAGGGTTCGGGAGAAGTGTTATCTCGGGCCTGAGGACTCCTATGTCTATGTTAGCAAAACGCATCTGCGGGATGGCTTGATGTTCTATGGTCTTGTTAAGAGGGATCGTGTCATTGATTATCTGCGTAATATTCTTCACTCAATCAGGGGCATGGATCTCTCGGAGACAGAGCTTAGAGAAATAAGACTTCTCCTGAGAGAGGCACTTAGAGATGTGGAGGAGAGACTCAGAGAAGCAAGCGAGAAAACTCAGGCACCATTAGATTAGAATTATGTTTTTAACTCAGATATTGTTGATCCATAGTTTTTGTATTTAATTCACTTCAGCATAAAATCTAGTAGTGTCGGTGATTTATCTACTTCATCGAGATCCACGTAGTGCCATGCTAGTATCTTCTCTTTTCTTCTTCTTCTCTCATTCATTAATCTATATGCTTTGATTAACTCATTCCATTTATTTGGGTACGTGTTTTTTAGCCATATATAGTCGCTCCAGTCAGCCCACACTAGGCAGATTACACAGTCGTGGCTACTGTGTCCCTCTTTTCTCCACAGGGGGTTCCTGGGGATATTCTCTTTCTCAATGTATTCCCACACCTGATCCTCGCCCCAGTCAAGGATCGGTGCCCAGTAGTAGGAGCAGTACCCGGTTCTTCT
>POCB01000009.1 GCA_002899805.1 Fervidicoccus sp. | reverse complement strand
GATATCGGTGATGGCAGGACGAATCTCATGAGCAGGGTCGGGTGTGTTGCTCCGCCTGTGTCATATATGTTCTGGTATACACCTACCTCAGATACTGTGTATGCTGTGGTGAATCTTATTGCCCCTGATGCTTGGAGGAATGAATATGTTCTATCAGCCCAGTAGAGGTTGGTTGCTGACAAGCAGTCTAGGGGGCTGGTTAGCTCGTATGTTTCGAAGTCGAATGCTCCGGTGCCCGTCCCTACCCTCATGAATAAGCCACCTGACTGAGCATCACCCGAGGTTCTTGCAGTGAATGTTGCTCCCGCTCGATCAACCAGGCTTTGATCAGTATTTGTTAATAAGCCAAAGAGGTAGTAGACAAAGTTCTTCAGGAACGGTGGCTTAACAAGTATGTCGTAGTAAACGTTTTTGCCCGAGGGGATACCTCCTGAATAAACTACTCGCCCAAGCATTGTTTCATTAATATAAGTACCATAATAAAGTAATTGGTAGAGACCGACCTCATAAACTGTTCCTGCAGACACTCTACCGAACCTAAGTCTGTACTGACCAGTCTCAGCAATCACTCCTGGACTAATTGTTGCTCCCTCAATAGATGTGCTCCTAGCACCAAGAGCATATTGATCATATGACTCAGGAGTTGTGTTTGTTCCGAATGTTACATAAGCTGACCCGGCATTAACATCACCAATTGTATATAAAGTAATGCCACCAGGATTTATTACTCCACCTGTTGTAATGCCACTTGCTCTCACTTCTGCCAGTATACCATTCAATAGTTGCCAGAAGTTCCAGACAAGAATATTCTTATACCTATTATTCACTAACCCACTTACCACCTTGTCTGCCCTGACTATGATCACTAGATCCTTCTCATAGATCTCTCTAAGCGTCCTCCTTGGAAAAATTATTCTCTCTATCTTCTCCAGCTCCCAATCATCTCTGTAGGGATAAATCACTCTGTAGGTCATTCGTAGCTCACCGAGTCACTAATATTTGTTGATTGATTACCAGCGTTATAAGTGGGGTCTTCATAAGTTACATACTCAGCTATCTGAGGAGAAGCATTTTCCACAGCAAATGAAGGGCTCTCATAAACAATGTCCTCATCTACTTTTGGTTTACCAAATGCTTTTCTTATTCTCTGAGACAGTCAAGACCACCTCAATTAAATATATGTTGACTCATCACTAATATTTGTTGATTGATTACCTAAGTCAGCAGTGACACTCCCGAAGGTGAATGAGTCGCTTATGTCTATAGCTATGTTGCCTCCACTGAACTGCGGATCCTCGAACGTGAATGAGTCAGCTATGCTTTTTGTGATCTCTGTGTAGTAGTCCATGTGGAGATCAATATAGACATAGCCTGGGGCAGTGAGCATAGCTATCATCAAATTAGTCAATGCATCCAGCTGGGACTTATAGAAGATTTCTAGGTTATAGAGTATGTCCCTAGCTTTTTTTATCGCATCAACCAGGTAGTTGTGGTGCTCAGGCATAATAACGTCTCCAGCTTTAACGTATGGGATCTTTGAGAGTATAGCGTCTAGCTCATCAACAAGCGGGTCTCCACCTATCCTGGATCTAAAGATCTGCGAGAGAAGTGATAAGCATGTCTTTAGGTCATTTATGTCCCTCGTTAAAACCTCTACACCGCTAGAGACATATCTTAAGGCACTTAAGCACTCATCGAGTGTCGGCATCCTCATCATCTCCTTTTCTTGATTCTCTGTAAGGCTTTATGCCTCGCTCAACCGCTAACTGTATCAGCAGTGAGTATATGAATGCTTTGAGAGCAATGTAGAGCTCATCGATCCTCGGTATATGGTCGCTCGGTAAGGTAGACACAAATGATATGCCTGCTATAATCAATGAGTCAATCACGATCCATTTAAGAGGCTTCCCAGGATTCCTCTCTGGGGGATCATATAGGAAATCCAGCACCAACACCTCACCTCAATTAATCCACTTAATGATTTACGCAGGAGGCTTATTACTATGTGTCCAGGCGACCCTCTCCCACAGCCTCAACAGAGCTGAACCCTGGTAACGCTATTGGTCTATGCCCCGATGCCAGGGCTATTTCCACGAGGTAGTCAATGAGCTCGTCCTCGCTCACATCATTCCTCCCAGTCCATTCAATAACTATGTTTCTCCCAGGAAACCTCCTGACAAGCTCGAGCCAGAGTCTAAGAGCTCTCCTGGCACTAGCATCGACTCTCAACACTATGATAGATCCGTAGTCTGGGTCATGCTCAAATCTTATAGAGACCAATCAATCACCCCACATAATATATAGTAAAATAAAGACTAAGTGCTTAATCAACCTAGATCTTCTCGGGGTCTAAGCCGTCCTCGGAGAACTTCTTGAAGGAGTATATGTAGTTCTTCTCAGTCTCTCTACTGAAGTCGCTTAGCCTGAGACACCTGAATCCGCCGATTGATGTGAAGTAGACGCATACATAAGCCTCAGCGAGGATCTTGTCAGCGATCCACCTGAGCTTCCTGACCCTGTTCTTGCTTAGGTAGATGTCCTGGTCAACATCTGAGAACTTGCACTCCACAAGGATCTTTCTCTCGTGGTTCAGAGCAATGATGTCTGGGTAGAAGAAGCTCCTGGAACCCTTGCCCGAGGCAGGGGCTCTAATCACGTAGAAACCCCGTCTCTTAAAGATCCTCATCAGCAGATACTCGTATCTTCTACCAACAATATATTGAGTCTTTGACATAGCTAATCAGCACTGCACAAATTAGTGTATATGAGATACATCAGGTATATCACCATTAGAATAAGCATCAGAAACGTGTAAAGCGTGAAATCTACGTAGATATTCGGTGCGAGCCAGAGCCTTGGACTAATCTCTTTCCCCAGGAGAA
>POCB01000285.1 GCA_002899805.1 Fervidicoccus sp. | reverse complement strand
AGTACCCGTTGTGGTACCAGTACCCTTCAGGTCCCTTCGTGTACAGCTTCTGCACATCGTAGTTCCTCTTCTTGAGCATGTAGTAGTCGGCGACCATGATTCCTCCTATGGGTCCGAGTATTATACCGTAGTTCGATGAGAAAGCCGTCACGTAGTTAACTATTCCTGGACCGCTTGAAACAGCCCACCACGGAGCCAGGAAGAATCCTATAACTCCCGAACCTATTGCCGCCCACTTCAATGGGAGCCTGAGTGTTGAAGTCAGTATATTGATTGCAGCGGGTATATTAGCGGTTATATCTGTGCTGAATGGCGCAGCGAATGCGAAGATCTCTCCGAGCAGCATCGCTACTGCTCCTGGGGCTCCGTAGAGAATGATCTCTTGCGGGGTCACCCTTCCGGTGTATATTGCTAGGTAGTAGCCCAGAAGCGAACCAACGATCTGGCCTAAAACAATTCCTATAATTGGTCCGACGATGAGCGCTGTGACACCTCTCTTATCTGCATAGAGACCTCTGGATAGGTCGCTGATGTTGAGGGCAACGGTTGCCCACCAGTTGGTCTGGACTGCTAGGTAGATGGCGAATGGCATCGAGAAGTATGAAACGCCGGCAGGTATCTGGGTAACAGGGCTCTTTCCACTCAGGTAGTAGAGCAGCCAGATGAAGTACAGCACGACGAGAGGACCGGCAATATCGACGAACCTACCAATAGCTTTGAGCCCCTTCCACATGACGTAAGTTGCTAGGGCTACATATGGCAGGACTATCACTGCGACATATTTGAAAGAACCTTCGGCAACAATGTCTGGGTTCCTTCCTCCATAGCCAAGAGCATATAGCAATATCATTATTATGGCGAGGCTACCGTTATAAGCCTCGATCCCGTACCATCCGAACCCTACAATTCCTCTCAGAACTACTGCTATCTCTGCTCCCCTGAATCCCCATGAAGGTCTCAGCTGGACTGGATATGGGATACCATACTTAACTCCAACTATACCGTTCAGCCACAGCACAATGACTGCCGCGAAGTTCCCTAGGAACGCTCCAACTGCTACTTGCACTGGATTTAGGCCTAAGCTTAACCCTATCGTTCCTAGGAAGAACATCGGTATACAGACGTTGAGTGCGAACATCATCCAAGAAAAGGTCCTTAGTCCGTATAGCCTCTTCTCAGGAGGTATTGGCAGAAGTACCGGGTTTTCCTTATATCCTTTTGGTTCAACATTCCCACTCATGACGTTTATTACAACCACCCATACGTTTATCAATCTTATAATGATAGATCTCGCATTTAATATTTAAATATTGTGATAAAAAAATATTGCAAATCATCACAAAAGGGAAGAGCCTTGTTCCCGAATATTTTTTATCTTTAACAGAATTCCGGATGGTGAGGGCACGACTCCCAAATATAGAAAACATCTTTCAACTAGGTTCACAGGTTCTAGGACCTAGCTCCAAGCCCGAATAAAGAAACCTACAAAAACCTCAGAAACCTTCTACTCAGAAATTGTTTTAGACCCTGTTTTTTTGAGCTCATAAAATAGCGTGGAAAAGCAGTCTCCCCTCTTAAAATCTCACGACGACTAAAGAAAAATGATAGGTGAACCGGAGCTTGTGGTTTTATGTAGGAGTCTCCTTTATGGCTCTGCTCTCGATGCTCGATATGGCCATCTTCACATACATAGGATTCACTTTCAGAGTGTCTCCCATCTACTACAGTGTCGTTGCCGCATCGTGGAGCATCGTGTACATAATAGTGAATAAATTCCTATCAGGACTTGGAAATTCTGGAAGGAATAAATCGCTCATGGGAATAGCATTCTTCTCTATAACTTCCTCCCTCATACTTTTTTCGGGAAACACGCTCTATACTGTGACTTTGGCCTACATGTTCCACGCAGTTGCTGTATCGAGTGCTAATCTAGCGATGAGCACTAGCATCTACGAGCTTTTCGACAGCTCCGCATGGTCCAAATATTCAACCCTGCAGAGGATACTCCAGAACCTCCTTAGAGGGAGCACACTCATAGTTATTTCTTCGGGCATCGTCAGCGCTTCCCTCTACAACGTGCTCATGCTCGCATCCTTACTCGGTGCCCTCTCCCTCCTCATTCTCCCCCCGATCACTCTCGGCATAGAGAGAAAGCTCCACATGCTAGGAAAGGAAGTGAGCAGTCTGATAGGCTTTGCGAGTAGCAGGGGGATACTAACGGCAGCGATTGATAGCGTAGGAGATATATCATCCAGAGCTTTGGGCTTCTGGAACAGTTCCAGGACGGTACCATCGAGAGGAAGAATAATGGTCTCAGTTCTCTTGGCAGTCGCTACTGGGGATTTCGTATTCACAGCGATGCCTCTCCTCGTAAAGACCTCATTGCCTCTGTCCGAGTACTGGATGGCTCAAGGAATAACTGGAATCACCGTTGCAGTAGGGGGCCTCGTGATAAGCAGGATGCTTTCCGGCAATAGAAAGGTGGCGATCTCCATAATAGCTTTGAGAGGGCTCTGGCTATCCTTAGCTATGCCCCTCATGTATAAGGAAGAGACCCTCATCCTCTATTTGATAGGAATGTATTTCTTGGGGTTGGCAATGGACGCTTCGCTCTTCAACCTCTATTCAGAGTCCAGCAGCGGTTACGGAACCCACTCTTACTTCATCTCGAGAGAGTTAGGCACACTGTTTGGTTCTCTTCTAGCTGGCTTAGTGCTTGCTTCAGGGATAAAGGAAGCGATCTTCATTTTTCCGATCATTTTTACAGTGAGTTCAGCGATCCAACTACTTTAGATAAAAATATCATTCCCTCCTCTTCTCTCTCATTTTCAGAAATCATGTCAACCTAATTTTCAACTTTCAAAAGGAAGCCCCCATCTTGATATGTTAGAGACCCCCCCC
>POCB01000228.1 GCA_002899805.1 Fervidicoccus sp. | reverse complement strand
CTCCTCATGCGAGGGAGCTCCACGCCCCCTCAAACAGGAACTACTGCACCTACAACAACATCCACAACAGTCCAAACACAAACAACATCGCCGACAACTACAACGACCAAGACCACAACAACTACTGCGCAACAGACAACAACACAGCTCAGCTCAGGAAAGACGCTCAGGGTTGGAATTGGAGTGGATGCTGATACCTTAGACCCCGCAGGTCAGACCACAACAACGATAAGCAACATAATAAGGCTCATAGCTGAACCTCTGTTCCTGACCGCTCCAAACGGCACTCTGGTACCAGTGCTGGCAGATTCTTACAATGTATCGAGCAACGGCACAGTCTACACGATAACACTTAAGAAGGGCATCAAGTTTCAGGATGGAGAACCATTCAATGCAGAAGCAGTGAAGTTCACTCTCAATAGAATACTGGATCCCAGCGTGAAAGTACCGAGTAGAGGCAACTTCCTTCTGATAGATCACGTGGAAGTTGTTGATGACTACACCGTGAGGATATACCTCAAGAAGCCCTTTGCTCCATTCATTGGAGTACTCGCTTCAGCATACATCGTTGCACCCAACGCTACCAAGCAGCTTGGAGATAAAATGGCCACTTCTCCATCAGGAGTGGGAACAGGACCATACATGTTCAAGGAATGGGTCAAGGGAGACCACATAACGCTGGTGGCGAACCCGAACTATTGGAACGGAACCCCATACTTCAGCCAGATAATATTCAAGGTCGTGCCAGATGCGAATACTAGGGAAGCGATGCTACTTTCGGAAGACCTCGACCTCATAATACAGCCCCCCGCGAGCGACGTTGCGACCCTCAGTTCCAGGAGCGATGTGAAGGTTGCTTCGATAATCTCCACGAGAGAAATGTATGTTGGGATAAACACCCAGTATGGTCCTCTCTCAGATACCAGAGTAAGGCAGGCCCTCAATTACGCAATAGATAAGGACTCCCTCATAAAGTACGTCCTGTTCGGGCTTGGAAAGCCTGAGGACTCGATCCTACCTCCGTTCGTCTTGGGACACATGACTGTTGGACCTTATCAATACGATCCACAGAAGGCGAAGCAGCTGCTGGCTCAAGCAGGCTACCCCAACGGCTTCCCAGTGACGCTGATAACTCCAAATGGAAGATATCTCTTCGATACACAGGTAGCTGAGACCATAGCTCAGTATCTGAGGGATATAGGACTTCAAGTGAACGTCAGGACCTATGATTGGCCCACATATGTTGCGACTATACTTGCGCCACTCAACAGAACTGAGCTTCAGCTGTTCCTGCTGGGATGGTCGCCGAGCGTTCCTGACCCGTACTTCTACACATATCAGCTGTTCCACTCATCGCAGTTCACTCCGAACGGCTTCAATAACTTCTTCTATAACAACAGCGAAGCTGACAGGCTGCTTGAACTCGGAGCCACGACCACCGATCCTCAGCTAAGAGCCCAGATATACCAGAACCTGACGAAGATCGTCTGGAACGATGCGCCCATGATATTCCTCTACTACCAGGCATTCGTAGTAGCATATAGGAGCACTCTGAGCAACGTGGTGCTGTTCCCATATGAGATGGTCGACTTTGCCAGCATAAGAATGGGGTGATAAGAGGAAGATGGGTGCAATATCTTTTTTCACCAAGAGGCTCATAGGCATAGCAATTGTGGTTCTCTCAGTCAGCATATTCATGTTCATTCTCCTGAGATCTATCCCAGGAGATCCGGCGAGGCTGCTCGCTGGCTTCGATGCTCCGCCAGAGGTAGTGCAGCAGATCAGGGAAAGGTATGGACTCAACGATCCCCTTCCGTTGCAGCTCGCCAAATATCTGGAGAACCTCTTGACATTCAATTTGGGAACATCTGTCAGGACCGATACGCCAGTGCTAAACGAGGTTATGTCGAGGCTTCCCTACACCCTATATCTATCTCTGGCTAGCTTGGCAATAGCAATAGCAGTAGGAATACCTCTCGGCGCATATGCAGCTCTTAAAAAGGACTCCATCATGGACTACGTAGCGACGGGACTCACCTCAATTGGAACAGCGATGCCAACTTTCTGGCTCGGGTTGATGCTGATCCTCTTCTTCGCGGTGCAGCTCAAATGTCTTCCAGCCGGAGGTGCGGAGTCAGCCAGCAGCATAATACTTCCAGCTCTCACGCTATCGCTCCCCGTCATGGCTCCCATAACCAAGACGACCAGGTTCACCTTTCTCGAAGTCCTCAGGGAGGACTTTGTGAAGCTCGCTAAAGCTAAAGGGCTGAGGAAGAAGACGGTCATCTTCAAACATGTTCTCAGGAACGCCATGATACCAGTTCTCACAGTAGTGGGGCTTCAGATGGGGAACCTGATGAGAGGAGCAGTTATAACAGAAACGGTTTTCGCTTGGCCGGGAGTTGGGAGGCTCGTAGTCGATTCGATTTTCGCTAGGGACTATCCAATGGTACAGGGAGCCATATTCATCCTGGCTCTCATCTACGCTTTCATAAATCTCGCTGTCGATTCCCTCTACGCAGCTGTGGATCCTAGAATAAGGCTGGGAGGCGGTGCATGATGCAGGTGAGGTTCGACTCTCTCAGGAAGCTCGGATCTATTAACTCAACCTTCCTCATGATAGCGAAGACCAGGACCGGATTGATAGGTATATCCTCTGTTTCCTCGATAGTTTTCCTCTCCATCATCATAGGAGTCATCAGCCCATACAACCCAATAAAGGGAAACCTGGCGGAAGCCCTTAGAGCACCATCTCTCTCCCACCCATTTGGGACAGATGAGCTGGGAAGGGACCTGTTCACGAGGACCTTCTATGGAGCACGGACATCTCTCCTCATCTCGTTTCTGGGAGCAGGCCTTGGAGCTGGGTTGGGAACCATCCTGGGGCTCCTCGCGGGTTATATGGGAGGAGCTATAGACTACATCCTAATGAGGATTTCAGACGCCCTCCTCTCAATACCATCTATACTCATAGCAATCGCTCTAGTGGCAACTCTGGGTCCCAGCATGAACAACATAGTAATAGCCATAGCTTTCGGCCTCATCCCAGCATACATGAGGCTGACGAGGGGCATCGTGGTTCAAGTTAAGAATTTAGAATATGTTATTGCTGCCAAGCTGCTCGGGCTCAGCAGCATGAGGATAATGTTCAGGCACGTCCTCCCTAACATATCCTACCTCTCCATATCTCAATTCACTTTAGACCTGGGAGGAGCAATACTGATGGCTTCGGGTCTCGGCTTTCTCGGTCTCGGAATCCAGCCTCCATATCCAGAGCTCGGAACTATGATAGGGACTGCCAAGATGTACGTGGGATTGGCACCATATCTGATATTCTTCCCAGGCATCGTTCTGCTTATCTTGGCTCTAGGCTTCAACTTGCTGGGGAACACGATCAGAGATGTAATGGATCCCTCCTCCAGGGTGATGATGAAATGAGGCTGCTCGAAATAGAGGATCTCAGCGCGTCATATTTGATAGGAAAAAGGAAGGAGAAGGTCCTGAAGAAGGTCAACCTGAGCATCAACAGAGGGGAAAGAGTGGCAATAGTCGGAGAGAGCGGCTCAGGAAAGAGCACCCTCGCATCGATACTGCTGAGGCTCGAACCAGAGAATCTTCTCATCGAAGGTGGGAAGGTCTTGTTCGAGGGGATAGACCTCATTTCAGCCGGAGAGGAGGAGCTTGAGAAGGTGAGGGGGAGGGGGATCTCCGTGATACTGCAGAACCCATCCAGCTCTCTCGACCCTCTGTATACCGTGGGGGAACAAATATCGGAGGCCCTCAGGGAGAATGGATACGGAAAGGATGAGGCCAAAAGAGAGGCCGTTGAGCTCCTCAGGAGCGTTGGTATACCAAACCCAGAGAAGAGGTACAATTCATATCCGCATCAGCTCTCCGGAGGACAGAAGCAGAGAGTCGCAATAGCAATAGCAATAGCACTGAGACCTAAATTGATCGTTGCCGATGAGCCAACGAGCGCTCTCGATGTATCGACCCAGACCCAGATCATAGAGCTCCTCAACGGCTTGACCAGAGAGTACAGAACCTCCCTCCTCCTAATAACGCACGACATAGGCGTCGCATATGATGCTTCAGATAGGATAGTTGTGATGTACGGTGGAATGGTGATGGAAGAGGGGAAAACGGAAGAAGTGGTGAGGGAGCCGATCCATCCCTACACTTCCTATCTCCTCTCATCCATCCCCCTTGGAAATTCAGGGATCAAGAGCTTGAAGATGGAGGCATCGCGGAGGATCCTTCAGGGGAACGGCTCATTTGCTGAGGGATGTCCATTCTACAACAAGTGCCCATTGTCCTCGGAAAGGTGTTCGAAGGAAGCGCCGAGGAGGATCCTGGTTGGAAATAGGGCGATCTCGTGCTGGAAAGCTGAGGCGGAGGTGGTGAGGAACGTCCAATAACAATGGAGCTGTCTATGTGGAGGAATTGAGGAAAGTCTACAGGACTGGTAGTTCATTTGCGAAGACTATGGAGATAAGGGCAATCGACGGAATAGACTTGGATATAGCGAAGGGCGAAGTGCTAGGTCTTCTTGGAGAGAGCGGTTCCGGTAAGACAACGCTTGGCAAGATCCTCGCTGGAATCGAGAAGCCTTCAGCGGGAAAAGTCCTCCTCTTCGGTGAAGACGCAGAAAAATTCCTGAAGAAAAGCAGGAAGAAGGTTCAGATGATATTCCAGAATCCGGATACATCTCTCAATCCGAGAATGAGCGTGGGAGAAACGCTGAAGGAGGCGCTTCAAGCGGGAGGGAGGGAAGGAAGCACCCAGGAGATAAAGGAACTGCTCGAGATGGTTGGGCTCGAGGTAAAGTATATGGGGTACTACCCCTCGCAGCTCTCCGGAGGACAGAAGCAGAGAGTCGCAATAGCAAGAGCCCTCTCAGTTAAACCGGATCTCATAATAGGCGATGAGATAGTCTCGGCCCTCGATGCCACGGTGAAGGTACAGATACTCTCTCTCATGCAGGAGCTGCAGAGAGAGTTCGGTTTCACCCTTCTCTTCATAAGTCATGACTTGCCCATAACGAGGGCAGTGAGCAATAGGATAGCCGTGATGTATCTGGGGAAGATAGTCGAGATCCTCAGTCCTGAGGAGCTAATGGATAACCCGATGCATCCATATACCAGACACCTCTTGAGCTCCCTTCCATCCATTTATCTGAAAGGGATCAGCCTCGATGGAAAGAGGCTGAGGCTCAAAGAGATTCAAGGCCCAACGAAGGGGTGCAAGCTGCAGAGAGTGTGCCCCTTCGCAACGAAGAGGTGCTCCGAAGAGGAGCCACCTATGGTCAAGAATGGGAAAGATCATTTCGTTTTTTGTCATCTCTATTCGAAGAACTGAACTCAAGGTGAGAAAATGAACACGAAAAAACTCGTATTGGATAACGTGAGGGTGTTCTCTACCGAGAGGATGGATCTGGTAGAGAACGGAAGGATATTGGTTGAGGGCGGAAGGATCTCTTCCGCAGGAAGCAGGGGGAGCGTTGATATTCCCCCAGATGCTCAAGTGATAGATGGTGGAGGAAGAGTGGCCCTTCCGGGCCTCATAGATGCCCACCTCCACATAACTGGGATGAGAAGCGGCGATAATGTGAAGGAGCCCCTCCTCACTCCCATGGGAGTGTTCTTTGCCAGGGGAGTGAAGGATCTCGAGAAACTCATTATGGCGGGTTTCACAACGATAGTCGATGCGGGAGGGATAGTGGCGCTGCATCTGAGGGAAGCGGTTAATGAGGGAACAATAATCGGCCCCAGGGTATTCGCAGCGGGATTTTCCCTATCCCCAACATTCGGTCATGGAGACGTTCACTATATGCCGGTGGAATATGTCGATGCGAGGACGAGCAAGTTCATGAAGCCTTTGAAAGGACTCATATGCGATGGGGAAGCAGAGTGCAGGAAGGCTGCTAGATACTCGATGAGGGAGGGAGCCGATTTCATAAAGGTCATGGCAACGGGAGGAGTTCTATCGCAGAGGGACAGACCAGAGTACAGGCAGTTCACCCTTGAGGAGCTCAAGGTGATAGTGGATGAAGCCAGAGCAGCTAAGAGGTTCGTACATGCGCATGCTCAGGGAAAAGAGGGAATAATGAACGCCCTGAACGCGGGAGTGAAAGTGATAGCCCACGCGATATATATGGACGAAGAAGCCGCTCTCTTGGCTAAGGAAAAGGATGCGGTTGTTGTGCCGACCCTATCGATAGTTCACAAGATATTGGAGGTCGGTAATAAGGCCGGGATCCCCGAGTGGGGACTGAGGAAATCGGAAGAGGTGTATAGGGATCATGTCGAGAACGCGAGGAAGGCTAAGAAGCTAGGTGTGAAGTTGGCTACGGGCACTGACTTCCTGGGAGGCTTCTTCCCCCACGGGGAGAATGCAATGGAACTGAAGATATTCGTAGAGAAGCTTGGCATGACTCCCGGGGAAGCGATAAGAGCTGCTACGGAGACTGCGGCAGAAGTTGCCGGTATGAAGGGGCAGACGGGAAAAATAGAGGCAGGGATGGTGGCAGATATCATCCTCGTCAAGGAAAACCCACTCATGAGCATAGACTCCCTGCTCAAAACGGAGAACATCGAGCTGGTGATGAAGGGAGGGGAAATAGTGAAGAACAAACTCCCTCAGTAAATCATTCACCCTTTAACCTTTTTTGCCATTTCTTCCGCAATCTTCTTCAGAGCCTTAACTTCATTTTCTGATATCCTCACGTTTATCTTTATCTCTCCTACAAGCTCGAGCCCCACTTCTTGCAATGCATCTCTGATCTCTCTATCGGCTCCCGTCCCCCACAGGTAGGTCACTATCGAAGCTGCATACTTCAATGGAGGTCTAAGCAGCTTCGCCAGGTTCAAATATAGTGTGGTCATAGGATGAAGATGTGCCTCAAGCGTTGAAGAGGCCACAACCAGCCCCCTCGAGTCCACCAATTCCGCAGCTACATCTCCGGGATCTGCTATAGAGGCATCATACATCGAGACTTCCACACCTTTAGAGACCAGCTCCGATGCAACGATTTCCGCAGCTTTCATAGCATGGCCCCACATGGAAGTGAAGAGTATCAGGACCTTCTCTTTAGTCTTCCCCTCGCTCCAATCGATATACCTCTCCAGAATCTCCTTGGGCCTTCTGTATATCGGTCCGTGGGAGGGAGCTATCATCTTTACATCGAGCCCAGATATCTTCTTCAAGGCATTCTTCGCATTGACCCTGAAGGGCATCATTATTTCTCCCCAGTACTTCTTAGCGTGATACATTATGTCCTCCACTTCATCGCTCCACATACCCTCGGCAGTGTGAGCTCCGAAGAAATCACATGTGAAGAGTATCCCCCTTTCATTCAGAAATGTGAACATTGTCTCAGGCCAGTGGAGCATCGGAGCTTCTATGAAGGAGAGAGTATATCCTCCCAGGTCTATCTTTTCTCCCTCTTTCACAACTTTTATCCTGTCCTGTGGAATATTGTAGAAGAGAGTCGCGAATTTGGAACCCAGCTGCGTCGTTATCAGCTTTGCTCCCTTGCTCAGGGTGAGGGCCCTCTCGATGCCTCCAGCATAGTCGGGCTCTGCATGATTCATCACGATGTACTTAATCTTCTCCGGCTCAACAACGGATCTTATCCTCTTCTCCATGATATCCTCGAACCCTGGGTTTACCGTGTCGATCAATGCAGCTTCATTATCTCCAATCACTAAGTAGGAGTTGTAAGACGTTCCCTTCTGGAGACGAATGAGGGAATCGAAGATCGTTCTCGAATAGTCCTTGGCCCCAACCCAGAATACGTTATCTTCAATCTCTACTCCTTCGACTATAGCCATCATCAACTTTCTGATTATAGAAGCCTTATTATTAAATATTAAGAATATAGTAAAAAATTTAAAGGAGATCCCTCTAGATAGAAGTAAATAAATATTTTTCCCCACTATAATAGGTGAAAATTCTCATGGGAAATAAAGAAAAAGCAGTTTCTACTTCGGCTGTGATAGCAATAGTTGTGGTAGTAATTCTCGTAGCGGTAGCCGGAATATACTTGGCTACAAGAGGAGGTGCCCCCTCCACAACAACTTCTCCCACTACTACAGCAACTACACCTAAGACTGCATCTCCGACAACCCAGACAAACACGACTGCATATCCTTCTCAGATATATATAGGGCTAGTTGAGCCCCTCACTGGGAGCTACGCAGTATTCGGTCAAGAAGCTCAACAGGCTGCACAGCTGATCGTTGATATAATAAACAATCAGCTTGGAGGAATCAAGTCCATGGGAGGGGCGAAGCTGGTTCTAGTCACAGAAGATGCTGGTGGCACTCCCGAGAGCGCTAGGCTAGCGGCCCAGAAGCTCATCTCCACATACCACGTCCCCATAATGCTTGGGGCCTACGTATCTAGGTTCACCTCTGCCATGGCCGCAGTAACGGAGCAAAACAAAGTGATTCTCATGACCGACGCCCTCGTAGACTCCCTCACTCAGCAGGGCTGGCAATACATATTCAGAGTCGCTCCCAAGAGCAGCGCTCATGGAAAGGCGGCCGTTGACTTCGTCTTGGACATGGCGAAGAAGACCAACACCACAATCAAAACTGCTGTAGTCCTAAACGAGGACTCTATATTTGGAACAACGGTTGCAAACGGCGCTGTCCTTGAGCTTGTCTCAAACGGTATAGAGATATCCTCTCATATAACCTACCCATATGATATTTCGGATGTAACTCCAATAATCAATCAGATAAAACAACTGAATGCAGATATTCTCATTTCGATTCCCTACTTCAACGATGGTGTTCTCCTGGCCAAAGCAATTCAAGCATCAGGACTCAAGTTCGCCTTCATAGCTGGGGCAGGAGCCTGCGGATACACAGATCCCGACTCCATAAAGGCTGCTGGCAACGCCGTACTTTACTACACAAACACATATAGCTACAACCCAGCTCGCCCAACAGAGTGGAACCAGAAAGTCGTCACTATGTTCGAGCAGAGGTACGGTAAGCTTCCAACAGAAGGGGCCGGAATAATATTCTACTCTCTCATGACAGTCTATGAAGCGTTGGAGAAAGCTGGAAAGATGTTTCCCAGCGATCCGTTGAACCCAGATCACCTCAGGGCAGCTTTCCTCAGCCTTGACCTCAATGACACCAACAGCATTGCTGCTCAACTCTATCCCTCGGGACACATAAAGTTTGGTCCAGACGGGGACAATCTCTATCCACAGACCGCTATACTGCAGGTTCAGCTCGTCGGTGGGAATCTGACCCCAGTAGTTGTTTGGCCTGAAGCACAGCCTGGATTCTCTGCAATATTTCCCAGGCCGGGTTGGGCTCCAACCAAATAATTTTTTTAAAAAAAGAATGGAGCAGGGGTTTTTGGTGTGATCTCTCCTAGCTTGGTGCTCCAGAATACGATCGACGGAGTGTTTTTAGGGCTCTTCTACTCCCTCGTTGCTATGGGGCTAGCCCTCATATTCGGAGTGATGGATATCATAAACTTCGCACACGGAGACCTCCTGATGCTTGCTGCTTATTTCGTGTGGCTCACCTCTGCGGACCTCTCTGTAGACCCGACAGTTACAGCGCTTCTTCTAGTCCCCCTCTTCTTCTTAATTGGTCTCTCCATTCATTATAGCATGATACAACCCGTGCTTGGCAAAGAACCGCTCATACAGATTGCAGTGACTGTTGGGTTGGGACTGATACTGCAGAATATAGCCCTAGCTATATTCAAGGCGGAACCAAAAGCTGTAGCATACTCGTTATTCAGTTTCAGCTATTCGATCGGCCCTATTACACTCTACGCTTCGAAACTCTTCATAGCTGTTGTGAGCATCGTCACTCTATATGTGCTGAACCTCTTCCTCAACAGAACTTTTCTAGGTCTGGCAATGAAGTCCACAGCAGACAACAGGGAAGTAGCACAGCTCATGGGTATAAACGCTAAGAGGCTATATGCCCTGACGTTCGGGCTTGGGACAGCTCTCATCGCTCTCTCCGCCTCCCTATGGATGACATTTGGTCAAGTTCAGCCATACCTGGGTACTTCTTTCAGCTTGATCTCGTGGGTGATAGTTGCTATGGGAGGTCTCGGAGGTGTAACGGGTGTTCTTTATTCGGGGATCATCGTGGGACTCGCGGAGTCTCTTGGAAGCCTCTTCCTTACTCCGTCAGCAAGAATGGCTGTAGTCTACATTGTGTTCTTCCTGGTTCTCTGGTTCAGGCCTAGAGGGCTCTTTGGAAGGAGGTGAGAAGATCGATGAGGGCATCAATAACCCGCGGTCCCATCTTAGAAATTCTCATTCTCATTGTTATCCTTGCTATTATACCTTTAGCTTTGATGGGCAATGCCTACTATGAGCTCCTGGCAGCCACTGTGGTGCTCTTCTCTTCTATGGTTGTTGCATGGAATATAATAGGAGGCTATGCTGGACAGCTAGATCTTGGTGCATATGCCTACATGGGAGTGGGGGGGATCGTAACAGCGGAACTCTGGATGAAAGCGGGGATCCCCCCATTGCTCGGAATCTTTGTGGGTGGAGCCGTGTCGGCACTCATTGCGATCTTGATAGGTATACCCACATTCAGGTTCGGTATAAAAGAAGTTTGGTATGCCCTGCTGACAGCGGCCCTCGTAGTCATATTCAACAATATATCGAGGCTATTGATGGGTCCATTCGACTACTATCTCCCTCCGACTACAGGGTTTGTTTATTTGAAGTTCAACAGTTATGTCATCGTGTACGCAATAGCAGCATCTTTTCTCATTATAGCCTTCCTTGTGAATTTCTTTGTGGAGAGAAGCAAGATGGGGTATTACTTCAAGGCAATAAGGGAGGACGAGCTCGCGGCAGAAATGGTAGGCATCGACACGAGGAGGTACAAACTGTACGCCCTCCTCCTATACTCATTCCTTCTCGGGGTCATGGGTTATATATACATAGTAATTGCCGCTAGCTATTCCTACAGGATATTCGACAGCTCTGCGTCCCTAAGTATAGCAATAATGGGGATAATCGGTGGCTTAGGCAGCGTTGAAGGAGGCATCATTTCATCAATGGTTCTCAGGTCTCTGGGCGAATATTTCAGGAGCACTTTCGGCTCATCGTTGCCCGGATTGGATCTCCTTCTCTACGGAGCAGTGCTCATATTGATAGGCATATTCCAGCCTGAAGGGATATCCAGCTTGATAAATAAGCTCCTGAAGAGGAAGGGGTGAAGGGTTGATGGTAGAAGCTTTGCTGGAGACAAAGGATGTTGTTAAACGGTTTGGGGGCATAAGAGCTGTAGATGGGGTCAGTATTTCAGTCGAGAGAGGGGAGATAGTTGGGCTAATTGGCCCGAACGGCGCAGGAAAGACAACCCTCTTCAACTGCATAACGGGGACCTATACTCCAGAAGAGGGACATATATTCTTCGAAGGGAAGGAAATAACGAAGCTCCCATCAAATAAAATAATCAGGCTGGGGATAGCAAGAACCTGGCAGGTTGTGAGACCCTTCAAAAAGATGAGTGTCATTGATGCTATAACTACTGGTGCTCTCCTCAGGCATGGGAAAATAGATGAAGCGAGGGAGAAGGCAAGGGAAGTAGCGCAATTTCTTGGGCTTCCAGAGGAGATTCTGAAGAAGAGAGGAGATGAAATAACGCTCATGCAACATAAACTCGTTGATCTGGCGAGAGCTCTAGCTACAGAACCAAAGCTTCTCCTCATAGATGAGGTTGGAGCTGGTCTAAGACCAGCTGAGCTCAATATGATGATAGAAACTCTGCACAAAATAAACAAAGAAAGGGGGACAACCCTAGTTGTGGTAGAGCACATAATGAGGTTGGTCATGAGCATAAGCAAGAGGGTTATAGTTATGCATGAGGGGAAAGTTATAGCACAGGGGAAACCGGAAGAAGTTTCAAATAATCCCCAGGTGATTCAGGCTTACCTCGGGATAAAGCCAGTGTGAGGTTAAAGACCATGTCGAGTGAGCTCTCTCTCGCGAATGTCACAGCAGGATATGGGGAATTCGTTATACTTCACTCTGTGAGCCTTGAAGTTCCTCAGAAGAAGATAACTGCCTTGGTAGGTCCTAACGGCGCAGGCAAAACCACGACTTTGAAAACTATAATGGGAATGACGAGGCTGAGGGAGGGGAACATATTGTTCGAGGGAGAAGATATAACGAAGCTACCAACCTACAGGAGGGTGGAGCTCGGCATCTCCCTCATTCCAGAAGGCAGGGGGCTCTTTCCTAGTCTCACAGTTAGGGAAAATCTCGTCATTGGAGCCTACACGAAGAAGGCGAGAGAGAAAATACATGAATCAATGGAAATAGCGTTCTCAATTTTCCCAAAACTGAAGCAGAGGCTTGAACAGAAGGCCGGGACGTTGAGCGGAGGAGAGGCGCAAATGTTGGCAATAGCGAGAGGACTCATGAGCAGACCGAAAGTCCTACTGTTGGATGAACCGAGCCAGGGGCTCGCTCCCGTAGTTGTTATGGAGCTCTTCCAGGCTATTAAGAAGCTCAACGATGAGCTGGGAATAACGGTGCTTCTCGTAGAGCAGCATGTGAAGGAATCTCTTGAGCTCGCAGAGATGGCCTATGTTATGGAACAGGGAAGCATTGTGATGAAGGGCCGTGGTTCGGAACTTCTAGCAGATCCCTCGCTCAAGAAAGCATACCTAGTATATTGAAGATTAAGAAAAATTTTTATTTTTTGTCTGGAACTATCTTGGTTCCGCTCTTGCCCTCGAGTATCTCTTTCAACTTATACAGGTGCCCTATATAGGCAGGCTTCCCAGTCCTCTCGGCGAATCTTATCGCTGCTTTGACCTTGGGACCCATGCTTCCGGAACCAAACACCCCCTGCTCCAGTAGCTTCTTTGCCTCACTCGCCGTGAGTTCCCTCAATAGCTTCTGGTCAGGCTTTCCATAATTGAGATACGCCCCCTCAACATCGGTCAATATAACGAATATATCTGCCCCGACGACTGAAGCTAAAAGTTGACCGCCCAAATCCTTATCGATCACTGCCTCTCTTCCAGAAACTCTGCCTTTCTCATCCTTCACGACTGGGACACCGCCTCCTCCGCTCGCGATGACTATGAAACCGTTCTCGTAGAGGAGCTTTATTGCCTCCTTCTCTACGTTGTCTATGACGTCTGGGGATGGAACGACCCTCCTGAAGCCCCCTCTTGGATCAGGCTTTACTACCCATCCCTTTTCCTCAACGAGCTTCTTGACTTCAGCTTCATTGTAGTAGTACGGCCCAACGTATTTTGTTGGATTGTTCCAAGCAGGATCGTCCTTCTTAACCTCTACCTGGTTTATGAGCGTTACTACCCTATATCTGTGATCCAGGTTCTCTTCTATGAGAACGTTCTGTATGGCCTGTTGCAGCATATATCCAATCCAGCCCTGAGTCATTGCCCCAGCGATGTCCATGGTCAGGGGAGGTATCTTATCTTTCAACGCCTCCATCCACTCGAGGACATTTCCTACTTGCGGACCATTTCCATGGGTTACAACGACCTTGTATCCGCTCTTGACGAGATCGACTATCTGCCTAGCTGCAGCGTATACGTTCTTCCACTGTTCTTCCACTGTTCCTTTTTCGTTCTTCTGAAGGAAAGCATTCCCTCCAAGAGCAATTACTACTAATTGACCTTTTCCATCCAAATCCAACACCACCCTTCGGCGGAAAATCTAGAAACCCGCCGAATTGTTTATGAAGCCTTAGGCGACGGCATTTTTTAATTTTTCTACCAACAAATATTTTTCTATATTGTAGTAAACTTAACCTCTCTCCAAGGCCGAATAATAATCATAGAGGGCCTTCATTTCTGCATCGCTCTTGCTCTTAAACCACTCTACCAGGACGTCCCTATCCTCTGGATGGGAGATGAAGTAATATATAGAATAACTGCATACTGGCTCTATCTTGATCCCCTCTTCCCTTGCCTTTTTCACAGCCTCTCTAACCATTTTTTCTGCCAATCCCCTCCCTCTGAACTGTCTCGGTGTGTAAGTATGAATCAGCCTCATCACGCCCAATTCCTTCAGAAGCTCGAACTGTAGAATTGCCTTCTTTCCTTCTGGTAGCTCTATGTAAAACAAGGAGTCCTCCTGCTTAACTTCAAAATCATCCAAAGCTGCCACCTACATTCTCATAGCAGAGAGGGATAATATTGGTTCGATCTATACGTTTAAAAAATCAAATACTTCCCCCTCCGGGATCCTCCTCTGAAGGTTGGATAAACGTACAGGAAATCTCTCTGACCTCAGCTTTCCCCCTCAAAACCTCACCCATTTTCTCTTTAAGCTCCCTCATCAGAAGATTATGTTCTCTGCAGACTGAGATCTCAAGTTCCTCGTATATTTTCCCAAATTTCTCCATATATTTTATGAGAGACGAGGCAATTCTAATTTGTTCCTCTTCGCTCAGCACTTTCTGGTAAACACTCTGTCCAACAGGGAAAATCCCGGAAAGTTCGGCAGGAATGAGGCCGAAGGCGGGGGCGTAATAGAGCACATGTGCCTCTCCCCTGCTCCTCGCATCCGGGACCCTGAAATAAATGGGAAGCACCACCGCCTTCCTGAAGATTGGAGGTGGGATATATTCGAGTTCTAAGAATTTCTTCATTCTCTGTACCCTTGGATTGAAAGCCCCATCATCTTCAAAAATCAGGGAGCTCCTCGCGCTCCCCTTTGAGCTAGGCGAGAACAGTTCCAACCACTCCGCATGATCCTTCTCGATCTTTCTGAGTAGGGATAACAGACTCGGATGACCCCTTGACATTGAGACTAAAAGCTCCCAAAGCCTCCCCTCCCTTATCGCCTCCTTCGTCTCGTTTATTATTTTCCTCACAACGAGCAGGTTATGCTTTGCTAGGAGAACCACCCTCTCCCTCTCTTCCATTTCCATGAGTTCCTTTGGAGTATATTTAGAGCAGACGGGGCACGAACAGGGGAAGTATCCCATCCTCTCTAGCCTCAGCGTCCCACGCTCAGTCATATATCTTCCTTCTCTTGCAAACAGTATGTATGAGGCCGAGTCAAATAGATCTACACCAAAAGCGGTAGCAAAGGGGATTATCATTGGATGACCTGCCCCGAAGAGGTGCAACGCCCTATCCCATGGGAGCCTGGTTCTAGCAGCTCTTATCATATCGGAGACAATTTCATATTGATATCTTTCCATAAACCTTGTTGGGCTTCCCAGCGCATATATATCGAAATCCAGCTGAGACGCCTCCGAGGCGCTTCTCTCAACGAGATCCTTGAAGATTCCCCCCTGCACAGGCAGAACCCACAATCTCTTCTCCCTATCGATAAGATCTAGTGCTTCTCTCCCCCTTCTCAACGTCTCCTCAACAGTCCAGCTAGCTCTTTCTCTAGATAGCGAGTCTCCGGTTGGGACGTCGAGGATCACCGCGATTTCGGGGTCAAACATCTTCTCTATCTCTATTATCTCCCTATTGGTTACTTCTACTTCCCCGTACTCCAAAAGTTGATAGGCCCCAGAATCCGTCATCACTATGAGATTCTTTGAACCAAGGAGATCGTGGATCCTTCCTCTCCAACCTCTCTTCCAAGCCAAATAAGCGTTTGTTATTACAGCTGGAAAACCCAAATTTTTAATCTCTTCCACAGGTAACTCCTGTCTCACGGGATCTACAACTGGAAAAAGGTAGGGGGTCTCTATTGAACCCCCTCTGGTTTTTAGTTCCCCTATTCTTCCAGCAAGGTCCCTTTCGAGAACTCTCATCAAAGGGGTTTCCCTTTCTAGAGCTTCGACTGAACAGACTCCTTCTTCTTACTTTCCATATACTCGGTAAACAGCCCATATATTTTGTGGGCGAGCGGGCCGCTCCCCTCGACGCCCTTCTCCGAGACCCTTATTGTATTGAGAACAACGAGCACTCCGGCTTCGGGATAGGCTTTAACATCTGCCTCCCTTATGTTCAGTCTGCTCACCACTATCCTTCCAAATTCTTCTGGATTGAACAATGGGGACTCAATTGCAGCCAAAGTCTCAATGCTCTCTGAAGTTATCAGAAGAACTGGGTAAGAGGAGCCCCCCTCCTCGCTCGCCCCCTTAAGTAAGACATTGAACTTCTCATCGAATCCGTAGAGGATCCCTTTAACGGTTTTTCCGCTTTTGAGCTTAACGATAATCTGTCTGTCAAGCAAAGCATTGAGCTCGCTGACCATCCTCCTGCTGGCAGTTGAAACACTCATTTTGAAGACACCTCCTAGCATTCTGTCATTAAAAGTTTATATTTGCATCTTCTTCCGAAAGAAAACACAAAACTATTTAACAGCTCCTCCCTAACTTCATTTCATGGCCTTCCCTATGGGCCTCCATCTTCGAGAGTGATGACAATGACATCACTGAAGTTTGAGAATCTGGAGATTTCAAAGATAAGTCCATCAATAATACCATCAGTCTTCGAAAGCATAGCTAGGTCTCCAGCAGGTCTCGAGGTAACATTTGAGTTCCATGCAAAGATGCAGTTGAGCTATAAAGAGGGGGAAAAGCTTTCACTGAGCATCTCCTCCCAGAGGTTAGAACCTTCAGGACCCTCGAGTCTATGCGGAAAAGCCACCCTATACAGTATAAAACAGAAGGAGGGGAAGCTCATCTATCTCTTTTCTGCTGGAGGGTTGATATTGAGGCTTTCGTCTCCTTCTCAGTTGGAAGGTCTCGAGGTCTCAACCGACTATTACTTCTGCATAGACATGGTTTAAGGAAAAATTCCAGCATCACCAAGATCTGTAGATCACATAGAGCCCAATAAGTATCAGGACAAGAGAAAATATTTTAGTCAATGTTCTCTTTGGCAAGCTCGTCGATAATTTCGCTCCCCCCAGCCCTCCGAAGAATCCTCCAGCTATGAAGAGAAAGGAAATGAGAGGATTCAGTTGCCCACTCAGGTAGTACCTAACAGCTGTAACCATGCCGAAAGTTCCAATAGAGAGCAAGGAAGTTCCAATCGCCTTAGCTATATTTAGTCCTCCCACATACATGAGAGCTGGAGTTATTAGGAATCCTCCACCGATTCCGAAGTATCCTGCAGCAAACCCTACAATCAAGGCGAATAACGCTAGTTTGGGATACGACCTCTTCCCCTCTGGAGGCGTTGGTCTTTTCAGCATGTAAACGGCGACAACTATCATGAGAATCCCGAATAGAAAGGGCAACTTACCGCCAGGAGTCATGAGCCCCAGTTGGTTGCCTATCAACACACCCGCAGTACCGAAGACGCTGAAGAAAGCTCCTAGCCTGAGGTCGAAGTTCTTCTTCCTAGCATGGGGGAAGACGTTCAGAAATGCGTTCAAAGAGACCGAGAGGGCGGTAGTTCCTATTGCCATGTGGGGATGGTTGAATCCTACAAAATAGATGAGGAGCGGTACGGCGAGGATCGACCCCCCTCCTCCGAAGAGTCCCAGGGAAAATCCTACGAACGTCCCCGAAATAACGCTCAGTATCATTTGGAAAGGAGTCAGTACTTCCATCGGCGTTTCACCGCAGATGAATAATCCCTTAATGTTTTGGACAATTATTTTTAATTCTTCCGTTACTCCGCCTCATTCCAGCTGAATCAAGAGGGATTCGGAAGAGTCATCTAATACTAGAACTTCATCGAATAAGGAAATGTTGACCAAAGTGTCGCGTATGTTCTCAGCTATGGTGCTCCAAACAGTGTCGCTTATGAATCTACGGAAGAGACAAGCTGGTTCTTTGCTAGAGAAATTCAAATAGACTGCCAACTTCCTTCCATCATTGGAGATCCTCAATTTACTCACAATACCCGAAGAAATCACATCAATGTTGTATCCCGGAACAACTACTTTTCTCAGAGCCTCTTCAGCTCTCGTGAGTTTGTTCAACAGAATCCCTTTCTCCATTCGTATTACCGATTAATTGGTTATTATAATGAATTAATAAGACTGATGGAGCCCATGAGACCCGAAATAAACTCTCATCCAAAGCTCAGCGAAGAGGATCCTCCAGAATATCCTAGCATAATCCCCACTGATCTTTTTCTTTCTGACCCTATCAGTAAGCTCTCTAACGGCTTCAGGTCTCAAGATTTTCGCCTCAACTAGCTTAGAGCTCTCCATGAGCTCACTGAACATGTCCTCAAGGGAGAGGAGCCACTTCCTCTCTGGAGCTTGGAAACCAATCTTCCTTCTGCTCCATACTATATCATGAGGCAGTAACTGCTCTGCTGCTTTCCTATGTATCCATTTTGTGTATCCATCCCTTATCTTCAAATCGCTCGGGAAAGAGAGGGAGAGTTCGGCGAGGATGTGGTTCACATATGGGACCCTTATCTCTATGCTATAAGCCATGCTGCTTCTATCCTCTGTCCTGAGGATCTCCAGCAATCTCCCGCCAGTGAGGTCCTTTCTCAAGGCATCGTTCAACCCCATCGCCTTTTCCGATGCATTTGTTTCTCTGAGTAACATCCTCGCTTGCTCGGTGAGCATTCCCTCTACAACCTTTTTCCTCAACCCGAGAAAGACTCTCATTCCAAGCGTAAACTTATCATATATATAGCTTCTCAGCTTCCATGCTTCTGCTATAGCCCTCAAAATCCCCTTCTTCCTCAGGAGCTCCTTCAGATATATCGGTATATAGGCATGGTATCCAGCCAACAGCTCGTCTCCTCCCTGTCCATTCAACAGGACCTTGAGATCCTTAGATTTTTCCCTCACCTTCTCCATCATGACCCAATGCAGTATGCTGCTCGGCCCTTCGGGAGGTTCCTCCAAAAAGTAGATCATCCTATGGAGGTCAATCCTCTTCAGATCACCATCGCCGACCTTTATCACTTCGAGGTTTTCCGTCAAGCCAAGATGTCCAGCAATCTCAACAGCATATCTGGACTCATCGATGCTCTCTTCATCGACCGAGACAGTGAATATCTTCAGCCCTCTATCACTGAATCCCCTCTCCTTTAGCCCCCCATCGAGAAGAATCTTCGCGAAAGCGAGCAAGGCAGAGGAGTCCAAACCTCCGCTCAGGGCAATGGCAAGGGGGACATCAGTCCTCAAATGCAACTTAACACTCTCCTCGAAAGCCTTTCTCCATTCAGATATCGCTTTCTCAATCTCCCAATCTTTTTCCCTCGCCTCAAGCTTCCAATAGCTATTGAATTCTATTCTATCACCATCAGTACAGAACAGAGATGCAGGAGGGACTGAGAATACTCCCTCGAAGAAAGTCTCCCTAGAAGGAGACCTCCTGAAGGAAAGGTATTCAGCAATCCTCTTGAGGTTTGGTTTGAGCTCCATTACAGCTGAGAAGGCTTTTATCTCCGAGCTGAAGTAAATTTTTCCCCCTACCTTAGCATAATGCAGTGGTTTTATTCCGAATCTGTCCCTAACCCCACAGATCTTCCCCTTTTCAGAATCATAGAGTAGTATAGCAAACATCCCGATGAATTTTCTAACCGCTTCTTCCAAGCCCCAATCCGAGATTGCTTTCAAAGCGACTTCTGTGTCGCTGTCGCTGACAAAACTGTAACCTTTCTCTTCTAACTCTTTTCTTATTTCCCTGTAGTTGTATATTTCTCCGTTCATAACTAGAACGAGATTTCTGAAGAACATTGGCTGGTGCCCTTTTTCGCTCACATCTAGGATCGAGAGCCTCCTGTTCCCCAGCGCTGCTTTTCCAGCTAAGTATATACCTTCATCGTCCGGACCTCTATGCTTCATGAGTTCGAGCATCTTTCTGAAAGAAAGTTCATCTATGCTCTCTTCTGACGCGATGGCCCCCGCTATCCCGCACAAGCACTAAATACCCCCTTTTCCATAGAACTGGAATAGGAAAAAATAAAAAGTTTTTTATTTTTCTATATTATTTTCACAATGCCACAGCTATCCCCTCTGTCCGGGGATCGCTGGCTAAGCTCAGTACTCCTCTTTCGTCGATTTTAGCTAAATGCAGGTATCCATGCGTCCCATAGAGGGGAACTCTGAGCGCTCTGTACTTTCTCGATTCTGGCATGGGCAAGGGCTCTTCCACTTCGACAACCTGTTCACCTGTATAGGAAGTGAAAATGAATCTTGGAGATATCAGAGCAGCATGATCCTTCATATTGTAGACATAGATGTTTTCATAGGCTCTCAAATGCAGCTGCGGTCTCACATCCCCTCCGACGCACCCTATTATCCTCTTGGCTTTCTCCTCATTTATTCCAAGGATGGAGAGCGTGTGCAGGGGTCTCTTCCTTGGAGCTGGGCTGTTTGGGATCCCCTTTCTCGTTGCGAACCCGAGACCCCTGTTCTGCAGAGGGAATCCCCCAATTATGAGCCCGGAGCCGAATGGATTGAAAAGGCTCTGTATGAACCCAACGAGGTTTTCCCCATCTGAAACAATGAAGAAAGTAGTATCGCTTCCCCCTCCTCCTCTGGAACTTCCAGCTGAAAGTCCACGAATATCTGAGTACCTGAGCATTTTCCCCAAATCAACATTCATGAATTCTGGGTCTCCTATGAAGTTATCCCTGAACTCATAAGCGATTCTTATGGGCTCCCTCCACTCATCTATCCTATTGGGATCGGCGAACTGCATCCTGTCGAGCCCCAGCTCATGCAGTGCCGATATCAAGTGCAGAGTAGTTGCTCCATGGGTACTGGGAGGAAACTCATACAGCTCTTTTCCCTCTACTTCGAGCTTCAACGTCCTAACTTCCTCCGCATGGTGTTTCTTCAAATCCTCTTCTTCAGCTTCAACTCCCTGTTGCCTGAGCTGCTCCAGCACTTCCTCAGCCAGCTTTCCTTCGTAGAAGTCTCTGGGTCCCCTCTGAGAAATGATCTTCAGGGTCCTCGCCATCTCGGTATTCCTCACGATATCTCCAGGCATTATCCCCCTATAGTATTGAGTCCATCTATATCTCGAGAGCTCCTTCTCTGCCGAAATGGAGGCACTTGAGAGCATGTAACTGGCATAGAAGCCGTTCTGAGCCA
>POCB01000287.1 GCA_002899805.1 Fervidicoccus sp. | reverse complement strand
TCGATTCAATATTCTCATTTATATCAAAAGAGAGAGATGTCAAAGACGTAATGGTGACCTCTGCTACCAATGGAAGTATAAAGAAGATTGAGGAATTGGCGAAGGGAGATTTCTTGGTAATCGCAGTTAGAAAAACCTCGTCGAAGGAACTTCTCGAATCTCTCGAGGAAATTCTGAAGAAATCTTCAGGGGGAAGCAAGAAGTGAGCGCCTTCATAGACTTAGATATGACCTTGACCGAAGAGAGAACAATTGCGGTAGTAGAGAGAGAATTGAAACTAGACGGGAAGATCTCGGAAATACTCAAAGCGCCGATCGATGAAAAAGAGAAGTCTAAGAGAATTGCCTCGATCCTTTCCGGGTTTGAGCTGAAATACTTGCAGGAGATTGCTGCAGAGACCGAAGTATCTAGTTGCGGTAAAAAACTAATCTCCGAGCTCTCAGAAAGAGGCTTCGACGTATATATAGTAACTCTTTCATACAGGCAAATAGCAGAACCTGTCATTAGAAAGCTCACGGGTAAAGAGAATAATGTTAAAATATTGGCTCCCGAGCTGGAAGTCGTTTCTGGAAAAATAACTGGAAATGTAATCAACAATTATGAAAGAATAGAGACCCCGTGGTGCATACGATGTCCCCTCTGCAAACGGAGATCTCTCCTCCCCTTCAAGAGAAGACCATCAATTGCTATAGGAGACTCTTTACCAGACATCTGCATGTTTCTAGAAACAGATTTTTCCATCCTAATTGATCGGGGTTCAGTCCCAGAAAATCTGAAGCGCTTCGCATCTGTGATCGTTTTTGATTTGTGCGGAGCGCTCGAAGCATTAGTCTCTTATTTGGATGGAGGTAGAGTATGATGTCCTTGATAAATAACCCCATAGTCATGATGCTCGTTCGAATAATAATAGCCTCAGTCTTCATAATCGCAATTTACTTTCTAACAAAATACCTTTCTCGCCTTTTGGATAGAGCCATGAGCTCCATAGACAGGAAGGTCAGAAGAGAGATAGAGGATGTTATAAGGTACATAATCTATGTGATAGCTGCTCTCATAGCAATTGGGATTATATCTCCGGAGGTTTCGATATTGACGACCCTCTTGCTCCTTTTGGGACTCGCCCTCATCGTTGCCTTCTCTGATTCGTTGAGGAGTTGGGGATCCCAGTATTCTATCAGGGGGTTAGGCTTCGTGAAACTAGGAGATTGGATAGAGGTAGAAGGCTACTATGGGAGAATGGTGGAGGAAACAGGTTCTGGTATTATACTTGAGACACCTAAGAGGGAGAGGATATTCATTCCCAATAATAAGCTAGTCTCCTCAATCATAGTGAACAGGACTACTCAGATCGGTTCGATACATACAATAACGTTCTCGTTGCCTAAGACAAAGAACCCTATTGAAGCGATGGAGAAGATCAGGGAAATACTAGGTTCTATAAGACCAGAGCTAGCCTCAGATCCGGAAGTTAATATGAAAGTAGGAAGAGGCGAATATGAATTTGAGATATCGATGGAGATAATGAATGCAAATAAAATCTCGATGATACAAGAGGAAATTATCAAGAAAACATTGGAAGCTTTTCCTGAGGCGAAAGTGATAAGATCATAATTGAACTTTGATATGTGGAATATTGGAGAACTTTTTCGATCGATTTCCATAATATTGGTTGCTCTTTTACTTTTGATTATTAGAAAAGAATTTTGGTGATACTGTCATATGAAGATATAGAAAATAGAGGAAGAATGAACAAAGCTTCTCACGACCTACTAGTTCTCTCGTTCGGTCTCTTACCTACCCCTGAAATCGCCGAAGTATTCAAGAACATGAAGCTAGAATTAGATGAATTTGGCCGGGTAAAATCGAAAGATTAGAGAATCAGTCCGATCGAAACGAGCATTCTCGGAGTATCTGCCGCAGGTTGTGTTTCAGGGCCGAAGGATATTCCTGATACAGTTGTCGAGGCTGAAGCAGCGGCGGCTAGAGCAGCATCGTACCTCAGGAAGATGAGGGGAAATGAAAGGGCCTTGAATAGGAATATCCGTCTGCTGGTGCGGAGACAACATTTCTGATGTCGTCAACGCGAAGAAGGTAGTGGAAGAAATAAGAAAAGAGCCATGGGGGTAATCGCAAACCTGTTGTGGTGGCTTCATGTTCTCCGAAGTTAAATGAGCAGAAATTCAGAAATACCATAGTGAGAGCAGGACTGAATTCATACATGAACTACCATGCGAACATAAGAGAGCATGTCAGCTATCCCATGGGAATGATCCCGAAGAAGCTACGAGTATGGCAACAAGACATATTAAGGACAGCGGTCGCCTCTCTTTCCCATACCAAACCAATTGAATGAATAAAAGTTGATGTTACACCCTCTGTCCTCATAGTAGGTGGGGGTATAGCAGGCCTCACTGCTGCTCTAGATTTGGCAAAGATAGGAACCACTGTTTCCCTCGTCGAAAAACCCGTTTCTAAGTGGGAACGTTTCTAGAATTGGAAGCATTTACCCTTATAGAAGGAAAGGAAGCGAAACGATCGCCTAATTTTTACTGTATCGGAAGCAGACAGAAGCTAGGCGATGGAGAATGAGCGAACATATATTACTCGAACTATTGCTCTGCAATGCCACAATACATCTTGCCATCAAAATTGCTAAAAATATCCTGGCTCCTGTTCGTGTATAGGTCGTATTCGCGGAGACTGGTAACTATTACTACGCGTAGTAATAGTAACCACTTCCATTTCCACTGGAACTTTGACGTTTTTACTTTCTTCTGCGTTTTCCCACTTGCTTATGGTCTGCTGGGATACCCAAGAAGAAGTGCCCTGTCCCCTTCGGGAATCTTCTGCTCGGCCTTTTTCTCGAGCACCGATGCTAGCCTCCTTCTGTAGTCGTGTATATCTTCCTTGCCCAT